>NZ_JBFTZN010000042.1:0-29534 GCF_056406775.1 Allobosea sp. P1_A7 | reverse complement strand
GGTCGTGTAGTCGCCGATCTCGATGAGATCGAGCGCACCGGCCTCGTAATCCGAGATGATGACGTCGCGGCCGACCTTGGCACCGAGCAGGCGCCAGTAGAAGCGCATCACCGGCGTACCCTGCAGCCATTTGATATGGACAAGGCCTGCAACGCGCGCGGCGAACCACCAGCGGAAATAATAGACACCCCAGAGCGGATAGACGCCGGGCTTGGTCCGGCCGAGCACGATCCATTTCAAGGCGATCGAGATCAGGCCGGTGACGATGGTGATCGCGACATAGACGCCGAGCAGGGTGAAGACCTGCGCCGGCAGCGACAGATCCTCGCCGGAAATCAGCAGATAGGTGACGAAAATTCCGAGCCACTGCGCCGTCGCCAGGCTGATGATGATCGGCAGCGCGGCGGCCTGCGCCAGCCCGCACAGGAAGCGGCGCCGAAAGGAGGGCGGAGTGAAAGACAGATCCTCCGCCTCCGCGATCCCGCGCCCATCGAGCACCGCCGCCATGCCACGCAACGTACGGGCACCATAGACGTCCTGCAGCGTGATGCCGGCATAGGCAGGGGTTTCGCGCACGATCGAGATGAAGCGCGCGGCCAGCAGCGAATGACCACCGAGATCGACGAAGAAATCGGCCTCGAACGGCAGGCTCGACGCACCCAGTACGCGCTTGGCCGCCTCGAGAAGGGCGGCCTCCGTCTCGTTGCGCGGCGGCTCCTGCTCGCCGGCTGCGGCCGGCGCCGTCAGCGGCGCGGCCCTCAGCATCTTGCGGTCGACCTTGCCCGAGACCATGCGCGGCAGCGAGCCGACAGCCTCGAAATGGGCAGGGACCATGTAGGGAGGCAGCTGTTCTCTCAGCGCAGCGCGCAGCACGCCCGCATCGACCGCGACGCCGGGCTCGCTGACCACGAAGGCGACGAGCCGTTCGATGCCGTCATCTTCGCGCAGCACGACCGCCGCCTGGTTCACCCCCGGCTCGTCTGCGAGCTTCGACTCGATCTCGCCGAGTTCGACCCGGAAGCCGCGGATCTTGATCTGGTCGTCGATACGGCCATGGAAGACGATGTTGCCGGCCGCATCGAGGCTGACCGCATCACCGGATCGGTAGAGAATGGGGTCGTCGATCCCGCCAAACGGATTGGCGATGAATTTCTCCGCCGTCAGTTCGGGGCGGCCGTGATAGCCCCGGGCGACGCCCGGGCCGCCGATCAGGAGTTCGCCCTGCTGGCCAGGCGGCAGCAATTGCAGCTCTTCGCTGACGACATAGGCGGTATAATTGGGGATCGGCCGGCCGATGGTCACCACCTCGCCGGGTTTCACCTCGGTCGCGGTCGCCACCACGGTCGCCTCGGTCGGCCCGTAGGTGTTGAGGATGCGCCTTTCCGGCTTCGCCCATTTCTGCACGATCGAGGGCGGCAGCGCCTCGCCGCCGAGCAGGATGAGCCGCAGCGAAGGCACGTCGGAAGGCAGGATACCGAGCAGCGTCGGCACGGTGTCGATCACGGTGACGCCGGCACCGTTCAGGATTGCCGGCAGCTTCTCGGCATCGCCCATCATCTCGGGCGAAGCGACGAACAGCGTCGCGCCGACGAGATAGGGTGTCCAGATTTCCTCCATCGACAGGTCGAAGGCGACCGACGCGCCCTGGAAGACGATGTCGTCTGGCCCCATCCCGTAGAAGGCGTTCCCGGAGCGCAGGAAGTGGCAGATGTTGTGATGGCTGATGACGATCGCCTTCGGCGTCCCCGTCGAGCCCGAGGTATAGATCAGGTAGGCGGGATGATCCTTGCTCAGCCCGGCTGCGCGCGCCGGCAGGAGTGCGCCATCGTCACGCGCCACGAGATCGGCAGGCGACCAGACCGGACGCCCGATCGCGGCCGCCTTGCCCTGCCAGGCGGCGCAGGTCACGAGCCCCTTGGCCTCGGCATCGTTCAGGCAGGTCGCGATGCGATCGACAGGCGCCTCGGCATCGAACGGCACCCAGGCCGCGCCGCTGAGCGTGATCGCGATCTGCGCGACAAGAAGGTCGATGCCGCGCGGCATCCACAGGCCGACCATGCTGCCGGGGCCGACGCCCGACAGGACAAGGCCGCGCGCCTGACTGCGCGCCGCTGCCCAGACCTCGTCATAGCTGAGCCGGCGTCCGGCATCAGTCAGAGCCGGGTGCGCGCCGCGCGCGGCCACTGTCGCAGCCAAGATCTCGCCCAGAACCTCATCGCGGATCAGGTCAGGCCGCTTCTCGCCCGCGGTCATGGCGAGCGGGGTGGCGCTCCGGGCGGTCTCGTCCACCGACAGAATGCTGATGTCGTTCATGGTGCCCCGCTGCGGATCGGCCAGAGCAGCCCCGGCGGCACTCACCCCAAGGCGACCCTGCGGCGAACCGCACCTCTAAAACTGCCCCGGAAACCGTATCGTTCGATCCGGATTCCGGCTGCCTCCCCCCGGCCGAGCATGTCGCTGTTGTGTGCATCCCTGCTAGCACAACACTCCTTAAAGAGCACCCCTGAACCCACGATGAATGTCTGCGACCGAACCTCGCGCTAGACCCAGGAGACGCGTCCGTCCGAGACCATCAGGATCTTGCCCTGCCAGATATCGACCATGGCGGCTTCCCCCGGCGCGACCGCGCCGACAAGAGCGAGCACGGCGCGCGCCACGCCGCCATGGCTCACCATCACCGTCGCGCCCGTCAGCCCTTCCAGCACCGGCCTGATCCGCTCGGCCAGCATCCGGTAGCTCTCGCCTTCAGGGGGAACGAAGCCCCATTTGTCGCGCTCGCGTGCCAGCGCCAGCTCGCGCTCGGACTTGCGGACCTCGCGCCAGGTGAACCCTTCCCAGGCGCCGAAGGTCAGCTCGCGCAGGCGCTCATCGATGCGGTAGCCCTTGGGCGGCAACCCCAGCCGGTAGCGCAGGATTTCCATGGTCTCGCGCGCCCGCTCCATGGGAGAGGCCACGAAATCGAGCCCCTCATAGCCCTGCACCAGGTTGCGCAGGCGCCCGGCGGCTTCAGCCGCCTGCTCGCGCCCGAGTTCGTTCAGCGGGATGTCCTTCGAACCCTGGAGACGGCCCTCCCGGTTCCAGTCGGTTTCGCCGTGACGGACGAGGAAGAGGCGGTGAGAGATCGTGAGCGGCAGCATGCTCCGGCTCATGCACGCTCCGCGCCCGCAGGTCAAAGCGTCAGAGGGGCACAGGGGCATGCGTATTGGCCATGGCAACCTGTCATCGCTTTCTGATGGCAGAGCGCGAGTGCGCTGTGTATAGGCGGCTCTCCGCTTCGGATGGATCCATGTCCCCGGCTCTCACTTTGCCAGACGGTCGCAGGCTTGCCCTCGGCACGACGCCCCTGCTCATGGGCGTCGTCAATGTCACTCCCGATTCCTTCTCGGATGGCGGCATGCTGAAGAGCGCCGACGAGGCGATCGCTCATGCCGAAACGCTGATCGCGGAGGGCGCCGATATCGTCGATATCGGCGGCGAGTCGACCCGGCCAGGCCATGCAGAAGTCGATGCGGAGACCGAGCGTGCCCGGGTCATCCCGGTGATTTCGCGACTCGCCACCCGAACGCGCATCCCGATCTCGATCGACAGCTACAAGGCCGAGGTCGCCGAAGCCGCGCTCGGCGCCGGCGCAGCGATCGTCAATGACGTCTGGGGCTGCCAGCGCGAGCCGGCCATTGCCGATGTCGCTGCCCGCTTCGGCGCCCCGATGATCCTGATGCACAACCGCGACAGCATCGATCCCGCGCTTGATATCCTCCACGACGTTCTGCGCTACCTCGAACGCTCCATCGCCATCGCCATCGCAGCCGGCGTGCCACGCGAGCAGATCGTGGTCGACCCGGGAATCGGCTTCGGCAAGACGCCGGCGCAGAACCTCGCGATGATCCGCGACCTCCGCCAGCTCGAACAGCTTGGCTGCGCCATCCTGCTCGGCGCCTCACGCAAGTCGACCATCGGTCTGATCACCGGCCAGAAGGTTCCGGCCGAGCGACTGGCCGGCACGCTGGCAGCCCATCTCTACGGCGTCTCGCAGGGCGCCTCGATCATCCGCGCGCATGACATTCGTCCACATGCCGACGCCTTCAAGGTCTGGACCGCCATCGGAGACGCGCCATGAGCGAGACAGGCAGCATCCTGATCGAGAAGCTCGACATCTATGCCTATCACGGCTGCTTCTCCGAGGAGGAACGGCTCGGCCAGCGCTTCACGCTCGATATTGCGCTGGCGACCAATATCCACGCCTCGGCCATCAGCGACGACCTCGCGGATACGGTCGATTACGGCAAGGTCGTCGCCGTGGTGAAACAGACCTTCACCACCCGCCGCTACAATTTGCTGGAAGCGGCAGCGCGCGCCGTGGCGCAGGCCATCCTGGCCGAGTTCCCGCCGGTCAGCCGTGTCTGGATCACCCTGCGCAAGCCCGCGCCGCCGATTCCGGCAACGCTGGCAGCTGTCGGCATCCGCCTGGACTTCCGGCGTGAAGACTGAGGCCGCTCTCTGCTTCGGCGGCAATCTCGGCGATCCGGTCATTGCCTTCGCCGCCGCGATCGAAGCCCTGGCGCGCCATCCTTCCGTGACCGTGCTGCGGATTTCGTCGGTCTATCGCACCGCGCCCTGGGGCAAGCTCGACCAGCCCGAATTCAAGAACATGGCCGTGATGATCGCAACCGATCTCGCGGCGGCCGACCTGCTCGCCTTCTGTCTGAGGATCGAGCGCGAGCAGGGGCGCGAGCGCAAGGAGCGCTGGGGGCCGCGCACGCTCGATATCGATATTCTGACTTATGGCGAGGCTATCATCGACGAGCCGGGTCTTCAGGTTCCGCACCCGCGCATCGCCGAGCGCGCCTTCGTCCTGGCACCGCTCGCGGAAATCGCGCCGGCGCTCGTCATCGGCGGCAGGAGTGCGTCCGAGCTGCGCGACGCTCTCGCGAGCGAGGAAGTCAGGCGCGACGATACGGAAACGGCGCGCCTGCGGAACGCCAGCGCCGGCTGAAGCCGGCGCTCCGGATCACTCGCCCTTGTCGAGCGTGATATCGGGGGCAGACGGCACCTTCATGCCGACCACGTGGTAGCCGGCATCGACATGCATGATCTCGCCGGTGATGCCGCGCGACATGTCGGAGACCAGGAAGACCGCGGTCTCGCCGACTTCCTCGATGGTCACGGTGCGACGGAGCGGTGAATTGTACTCGTTCCAGCGCAGGATATAGCGGAAATCGCCGATACCAGAGGCGGCGAGCGTCTTGATCGGCCCGGCCGAGATCGCGTTGACGCGGATCTTCGAGGGACCGAGATCGGCGGCGAGATACTGCACGCTCGATTCCAGCGCCGCCTTCGCCACGCCCATGACGTTGTAATGCGGCATCCATTTCTCGGCGCCGTAATAGGTCAGCGTCAGCATCGAGCCGCCATTGGTCATCAGCTTCTCGGCGCGCTGCGTGACGGCGGTGAAGGAATAGCAGGAGATCAGGAGCGACTTGGTGAAATTCGCTTCAGTCGTCTCGACATAGCGGCCGGTCAGCTCGTCCTTGTCGGAGAAGGCGATGCAGTGAACGACGAAATCGAGCTTGCCCCAGAGCTTCTCGACCTCGGCGAAGACGGCATCGATCGTCGCCGAGTCGGTGACGTCGCAATGGCCGACAACGTGTCCGCCAAGTTCCTTCGCCAGGGGTTCGACGCGCTTCTTCAGCGCATCGCCCTGATAGGTGAAAGCCAGCTCCGCACCAGCATCGGCCGCAGCCTTGGCAATGCCCCAGGCAATCGAGCGATTGTTCGCGACGCCCATGATGAGGCCCCGCTTGCCCTTCAGGACATTGGCGGTGGAGGAGGCAGCGCTGGATTCGGGCATCGGGGACCTGCGAACTGGACGAAGCGGAAGGTCTCTTAGCCGAGCCAGCGCCTCAACGAAAGGCTCAGTTGCTCGCTTACTCGCTCCGCGCCTTCATCAGCGCCGTCAGCTCGGGATCCTTCTCCGGCATCTCGATGTCGATTGCGACGAAGAGATCGCCGTGATGACCCTTCTCGCCCTTCAGCCCTTTGCCGCGCAGGCGAAACTGCTTCGTCGTACCGGTTAGCGGCGGAATCTTCATCTCCACGGCTCCGGTGAGGGTCGGCACATGCAGCGGCCCGCCCAGCACGGCCGTCGCCAGCGGAACCGCCACGCGGGTACGCAGATCATGGCCCTCGATCGTGAAGCGCGGATCGGGCTTGACCTTGATCGTCATCAGCAGGTCGCCAGCCTCGCCCGAGAAGGGATCGGTCTGGCCAAGGCCGCGCAGCCGCATGACCTTGCCGTCCGCAACACCCTCGGGAATCGTGACCTCGACCTCGCGCCCATGCGGCAGCTTCACACGGCGGGTAGCGCCCGTGGCTGCCTCGGCAAGCGAGACGCTCAGGGAAAAGCTCTGCTCCGGCGGTTTCTGGGGCTCATGGCGAGCCCGGCCGCCGCCGCGGCGGGCCGCGTCACCGAAAAGCGAGCCGAAAATATCGGCAGGATCGAAGCCCTGATCGGCCCCACCACGCCCCGAGGCCGCGCCGCCGCCATGGCCGAAATTGAACTCGAACCCGCCGGCACGCCCGCCCCGACCGGCGCCCATGCCCTCGAAGCCCTGGAATTTCGGCTTGCCGTCGGCGTCGATCTCGCCGCGGTCGAACTGTTTGCGCTTGGTTTCGTCACCCACGATCTCATAGGCGCTGTTGAGCTCCGAGAAGCGGTCCTGCGCCTTGGGATCATCCTGATTGCGGTCGGGATGCAGGTCCTTGGCGCGACGGCGATAGGCTTTCTTGATTTCAGCTTCGCTGGCACCACGGGCGACGCCCAGGACCTGATACGGATCGCGCATGCATGAACCCCACTCTTCGACGAGACGCTGTTTCCCGCGCCCGATACGGCACGCCGGAACAGCTCCGCCCGCTATGTGGGGAGACTGTGGCGGGAATGCAACGTTTTCCTTCCCGGCGCGGCCGCAGGCCGGATCCGGCAGCCTATGCTAGCTCAACCCCTTCCAGGGTTGCGTTTCCTTGACTGCCCATTCTCCACCGGACGGACGGCAGGCCGTGCCCTGAAGCCGAACCGGGCTGGTCTGCGTCTGGACATTGGCGATGAAGGCACGACAAATCTCGTCCGAGCGCAGGAACGGCCCACCGACCGGCGTGAACGATCCCTTCATGCCGCTCTGCGGATTATCCCAGTTGACCGCTGCGCCATTGCCCTGGGGGTCGAGGGCCAGCGCCATCGCCCCATCGGCACGGCGCAGATCCTCGGGACCRAGCTCGGTGGAGAGGGCGCCAAGCACGCTCGGCTTCGTCGTGCCGCGCGCCGGCAGGGTCGAAGTCGTCGTCATCGCCACCTCGTCTTCGGACTTGCTCGACAGGCCGAGGATCGGAAAGGAGACCGAGCAGCCGGCGCTGGCAACTGCGAGCAGCAGCACGGTGGCGACAGCAGCCGGACGCATGGGCGCAGCGCGCCGATCGAGGCTTTGGTTCGCCGCCCGGGCTGGCCTATATAAACTCGCAGTCCAACACCAAATCACAGATTGCGCTCGCCCGACGCTTAACCAGAACTTGCCGAGGATTAGACACGTGGAACGGTTAACGCCGGGTGACTTCACCGAAGTCGATGAACCCTTCGCCCTGTTCGCGAGCTGGCTGGAGGAGGCCGCGCGCTCCGAGCCGAACGACCCGAACGGCATGGCACTCTCGACGGTCGATGCCGAGGGCCTGCCCAATGTCCGCATGGTCCTGCTGAAGGGGCACGATCGCGACGGCTTCGTCTTCTACACCAACACCCAAAGCCAGAAGGGCGAGGAGCTTCTCGGCCAGGGCAAGGCGGCCGCATTGTTCCACTGGAAGAGCCTGCGCCGGCAAGTCCGTATTCGCGGACCCGTGTCGATCGTCAGCGACGCCGAGGCCGATGCGTATTTCCAGTCTCGCCCGCGCGACAGCCGCATCGGAGCCTGGGCCTCGCAGCAGTCGCGCCCGCTCGAGAGCCGCTTCGCGCTCGAGAAGGCCGTGGCGAGCTATGCCGCGAAATTCGGTCTCAGCACGATCCCGCGCCCGCCGCATTGGACTGGATTCCGCATCGACCCGGTCTATATCGAGTTCTGGCGCGACGGCGCCTTCCGCCTGCACGATCGTGTGGTCTTCCGCCGTGCCTCGGCCGCCGAGCCGTGGACGCGAACCCGCCTTTACCCCTGAGGATCTGACCGCATGGCCATGCCGAAATTCGACTTCCCCAAGACCGAGGCAGGCAAGCGCCCGGTCATGCTCCTGACCGGAGCGAGCCGCGGGATCGGCCACGCCACGGTGATGCAGTTCGCCATGGCGGGCTGGCGCATCCTGTCCTGCTCGCGCCAGGCCTTCTCGGATAAATGCCCCTGGCCCTCAGGCGCCGACGATCATGTCCAGATCGATCTCGGCGACCCCGAGGACACGATGCGTGGCATAGCCGAGATCAAGAAGCGGCTGGCGGCCGAGGGCGGCAAGCTCAATGCGCTGGTCAACAATGCCGGCATTTCGCCGAAGGGGCCGAAGGGCATGCGCCTGGGCGCTGCCACGACCTCCTTCAATGACTGGCACCAGGTCTTCCAGGTCAACTTCTTCGCGCCGATCATGCTGGCGCGCGGCCTGCTGGACGAGCTGACCGCCGCCAGGGGCACGATCGTCAACGTCACCTCGATCGCCGGCTCCCGCGTCCACCCCTTCGCCGGTGCCGCCTATGCCACCTCGAAGGCTGCGCTCGCCAGCCTGACGCGCGAGATGGCCGCCGATTTCGGCCCGCTCGGCATCCGGGTGAACTCGATTTCGCCCGGCGAGATCGACACTGCCATCCTCTCGCCCGGCACCGAGAAGATCGTCGCGACGCTGCCGCTCGGCCGGCTCGGCAAGACGGAGGAAGTCGCGAAGGCGATCCATTTCCTCTGCACCGACGCCTCGTCCTATGTCACGGGCGCCGAGTTGCACATCAATGGCGGGCAGCACGTGTGAAGAGCCAAGGCGGCCAGGTCATCCGTTTTCCGACGCAGGCCAAGGCGGCGCGCCCAACGCTTGCCGCGTCCCTCGCGGTCTTCCGCGACGGCAAGGTGCTGCTCGCAACCCGCACCAAGCCGCCGGCCGACCAGCTCTGGTCACTCCCCGGCGGCAAGGTCGAAGCAGGCGAGACGCTTGAAGCGGCCGCACTGCGCGAGCTCGAGGAGGAGGTCGGGGTCAAGGCCGCCATTCTCGGCTTCAACCGGCATGTCGAGATTTTCGGACGTGATGCGGCAGGCTCGGTGACGCATCATTTCGTCATCGCCTCATTCGTCGGCGAATGGATTTCCGGCGAGCCGCAGCCCGGCCCTGAGGCAGGCGCCGTGATGTGGGCCGATCCGCTCAAACTCGGAGGCTTGGCGACGACGCGCGAACTCGGTGACGTGCTGCGGAACGCCCATGCCATCCTGCAGAACGGCGGGCAGCGGCCGTGACCTGCGCCCGCCTCGCGCTCCTGCTCGCCTGGACATTGGCGGTTGCGCCGTTCGGTCACGCCGTTGCACAGGGGCAACGCCAGCAATCGGCGCCGCAGCCGCCGACCCAGGCCACGCCGCCCCCCGAGGCGCCGCCTCCGCCTTACGAACCGCAACTGCTCGAACTCGCCGAGATCATGGGCTCGCTTGCCTATTTGCGGACCTTGTGCGGCGGCAAGGAAGCCGATGTCTGGCGTGAGCGCATGACTGCGCTGATCGAGGCCGAAGGACGCACGCCACAGCGGCGGGAACGGCTGATGAGTGCCTATAACGGCGGTTTCCGGGCTTATGCGGCGACCCACCGGAGCTGTTCTGGCGGCAGCCAGGAGGCCGCACGGCGACTCGCCGCCGAAGGCGACCGTCTGGCCCGGTCCCTCGCCGGCCGCTATGGCGGATAGGTCACATCGGGACGAAACTGTGTCTTTCTCAAAACTCGCGCGGTCAAATTAACCTTTCTTAAACACCGCGGTAGCGCCAGCCTCCCCTGATGCGTATGAATCTGAGGCAGTCGATCGCCCCGGCGCAGGCCTGATTCTCGGGTACGCGCCGGTCCTTTGTGACCAGCCGCAGAGTCCGTGCCTTCATGTCCATCCGTCCAGACGATCTGCAGCTCGATCCCATGCTCACCGACGAGCCGGGAGATGCACGCCGCGTCGCCTATGGCTATGTCGAGGACGCCTTCAACGAGGCGCAGCAGGACGGGCTCGACAGCGATGCGCTGGCTCACGCCGCTCTCTTCGCGGCCTTTCGCACGCTGGTCGAGACCTATGGCGAAGAAGCCACAGCTGTTTTCGCCGAAACCCTGGCGGAAAAGGTGCGCTGCGGCGCCTTCACGATGGGCACACGGCACTAGATCGCCATGCGTCCGACCGGACGTACTGTGGCGGCCCATCTCTTTGCCCCGCATCGGATTTCTCCGAAAAGTGGATCCCACTGTCCGGTCTGATGCTCTGGTCTTGCCTAGGCGCCGCTAGCGGCCCGGCGGGCATTCTCTGCGCGAGCGAGCAATAATGTTCGCTCCTGCACATTCCTCGTCATCGCCGCCGCGCGCTCGAACTCGGCCTGCGCCTCGCCATGCCGATCGAGCTTGCCGAGCAGATCGGCCCGTACGCTCGGCAGCAGATGGTAGTTCTTCAGCGAAGGTTCCAAGACCAGTCGTTCGACCGCGGCAAGCCCGGCTGCCGGCCCCTCGGCCATGCTGATCGCCACCGCCCGGTTGAGTTCGACGATCGGCGACGGGTTGATCGCGGCCAGCGCGCCATAAAGCACGGCGATGCGGACCCAATCCGTCTCTTCCGCGGTGCGCGCCCGCGCATGGCAGGCGGCTAGCTCGGCCTGGAGCAGATAGGGACCGATCGCGCCGCCGATCGCACGGGCCCGCTCGATCGCGGCAAAGCCCCGGCGGATCAGAAGATGGTCCCAGCGAGCGCGTTTCTGGTCGAGCAGCAGGATCGGCTCGCCGCTCGGGCCGACCCTGGCCCTGAGGCGCGACGCCTGGATCTCCATCAGCGCTACGAGTCCATGGACCTCGGGCTCCTGCGGCGCGAGCTCGGCCAGGATGCGCCCCAGCCTGAGTGCTTCTTCGCACAGGGCCGGCCGGATCCAGTCCTCGCCGGCTGTTGCCGCATAGCCCTCGTTGAAGATCAGGTAGACGACCTCGAGCACCGACTCGAGTCTCTCGGCCAATTCCGCGCCATGCGGAACCTCGAAGGGCACTTTGGCGTCGGCAAGCGTCTTCTTCGCCCGCACGATCCGCTGCGCCATGGTTGGCTCAGGCACCAGGAAGGCCCGCGCGATCTCTTCGGTGGTGAGTCCACCGAGCAGTCGCAGCGTCAGTGCAAGGCGCGCCTCCGTCGAGAGAACCGGATGGCAGGCCGTGAAGACAAGCCGCAGCAGATCGTCGCCGACATCGTCATCGAGCGCGGCGTCGAGATCGGGCGTCGTCTCGGTTTCGAGTTGGTGGCCAAGCTCCTGATGCTTGCGGGCGAGAAGCTTGTCGCGGCGAAAGCCGTCGAGGGCGCGGTGCTTGCCCGCCTGCATCAGCCAGGCGCCCGGATTGCGCGGTACGCCGTCTTGCGGCCACTGCTTCAGGGCTGCGACCAGCGCATCCTGCGCCAGTTCCTCGGCGCGCCCGACATCACGCGTGATGCGCGTCAGCCCGGCGATCAGCTTGGGAGCCTCGATTCGCCAGACCGTTTCAATGGTGCGGTGTGCATCGCTCGCCAACATGACGGACGATACACACCATTTCGGCCCTTGCTGCGCAAGCCGTCCGGTCTGTCGTCAGGCCGCGAGAAAGCGTTCCAGCTCCGGCGCCAACACCGGCAGCGAGACATTGTGCGTCTGCCCCTTCAGCACGGCGTGACTGGCTCCCGGAACGGAATCGGCCGCAGCCTGCGCCGCCATTCTCAGCGAGCGCGGGCTCTTCTCCCCTGCAAGCAACAGCGTCGGAACTGCGACCTTGGCGAACCGCTCGGCCGGCACCGTGAAATCGCCCATGATCGTCGTGTCGTAGACCAGCGTATGGGCCACTGCCTTGAGCTTGGACCAGCCCGGCATCAGCCGCATCAGCCAGCCGACAAATGTCGGCATGCCGACGATATCGACCATGAAGAAGCGCACTGCGGCGCTGCGCCGGCCCGCGGCGATCAGCGCCCTGAGCTTGCCGGGGCAGTCCTGCGGCGGCTGCCGGCCCTCCTTGTCAGCGGCGAGATAAGGCGGTTCGTACAGCGCGAGCCGGCGAATCGGCACGCCTGCGGCGGCAGCTTCAAGCGCCAATGCGGCGCCGGATGAGAGGCCGACAGCCGCTGCCTCGCCGCCCGCCTCGGCGACGAGCGCAGCGATGTCCTCGATCTCGCGCTGCTTGGCATAGGTCGGCGAGTCGCCGCTATCGCCGCGCCCGCGGCGGTCATAGACGAAGACGGTGAAGCGCTCCGCCAGCAGCGGCGCAAGCTTCGGCATCGGCCCGAAGGCGCGGCTGCAGAGCGCGCCGTCGACGAGGATGACCGCCGGGCCGGAACCGAAGCGCTGATAGGCGATGGCGGTGCCATCCTTGGACAAGACCGTATTCATGAAAGCCTCCACAGACCGATGGCGCAAGACGCAGCGGCAGGTATCGTCCCGCCGTCACTCACCGCCGATGCCCATTTCCCGGAAGCGCTCGACCGATTCGAACTGCTCGAAATCCTCCAGCTCATAGAGTTCGCGGATCTCGATTTCGCACTCCTGACCCGGCTCGAAGGGCCTGGGAAAGCGCCGCGTCCATTCGAGCGCTTCCTCGCGGGACTTGGCCTTGATCACGGTGTAACCGGCGACCAACTCCTTGGTCTCGGCGAAGGGGCCGTCAACGACGCGGTTCTTGCCGTCGGCCGAGTACTTGATCCTCCAGCCCTTCGAGCTCGGCTTCAGGCCGGAGCCGTCGAGCAGCATGCCGGCCTTGGCAAGCTCCTCGTGATAGGCCGCCATCGCCGCCATCAGACTGTCATCTTCCGGGAAGATGCCCGCTTCGCTGTCCTTGGTCGCCTTGACCATGATCATGTAACGCATGGATTTGCTCCTGGAGTCGGTGGTCCGAAGCCGGTCGGGGCCTTGTGCCCCGCCGCTCCTGAGGACACGTCGATCGACGCGTCGCGAAATCGACGCGTCAGCCGGACTTTTTCGCGGCCTCGGCGCGGATGCGCTCTTCCTGCTCGCGCAGCTCCGGGGTGAAGGCCTCTCCGAAATCCTCGGCCTCGAAGATCCGGCGGATCTCGATCTCGGAATCGCCTGTCATTGGATTCGGGCAGCGCTTGACCCATTCGACCGCCTCTTCCATCGACTTGCACTGCCAGATCCAGAAACCGGCGATCAGTTCCTTGGTCTCGGCGAAAGGTCCGTCGACGACGGCACGCTTGGCGCCTGAGAAGCGGATGCGTGCGCCCTTGGAGCTGGGATGCAGCCCGTCACCGGCGAGCATGATGCCGGCCTTTACCAGTTGCTCGTTATAGGCGCCCATGGCGGTCAGCAGTTCCTCGCTCGGCATGATGCCGGCTTCGGAATCCTGGGTCGCCTTGACGATGATCATGAAGCGCATCGGTCTTCTCCTGATGGGGTGGGTGGGTTCTGACTTTGGTTCGGAGAGCGGAGAATTCCCGCTCTCTGTCCTCACGTCGAACGGCGCGCTCCGGAATCGACAACGCGCCGAAACTTTTTTCAGGCTGCGCTGAGATTTTTCTCGCGGCGCGCGATCTCGTCCTCGCTCGGCGCCTCAAGCGCGAAGGAGCCGGTCGTAACCGCACCGGCTCGACGATAGGTCGCCATGATCACGCCCGTGCTCGAAACCCTGCTCTCGACCAGCGTGAAGGCAGCGGGCATGGTGCCCTCGCCGAACAGCCGCTTGCCTGCGCCGAGCACCACCGGGAAGATCAGCAGGTTGAACTCGTCGATCAGGTCCTTCGCCAGCAGCAGCTGGATCAGTTCGCTGCTGCCCTGGAGCAGGAGCTTGGGACCGTCCTGGCGCTTCAGCGCCGCCACCTCGGCGGCGATATCGCCACGTAGCGCGACCGAGTTCTGCCAGTTCAGCGTCTTCGGCGCAGAGGTCGCGACATATTTGATGCAGGCGTTGAACTTCATGGCGACCGGGTCGTCGCCGGCATGCGGCCAATGCGCCGCGAAGATGTCGTAGGTCTTGCGGCCGAGCAGCAGGTCGAATTCCTCGGCGAAGGCCTTTTCCATGACCTCGCCCATCGGCTCGTCCCAGTAGTGGAAGGTCCAGCCACCATGGCTGAAGCCGCCCGAGCTATCCTCCTCCGGGCCGCCCGGCGCCTGCATCACGCCGTCTAGGGACAGGAATGTGGCGGCAACGACGTTTCGCATCTTCGGATCTCCCGTTGGGCGGGAGCCGTGCCCCCGCGCGATTGTCAGGAGCTCAGGGGAAGCCGCAACGACCTGCGGCCTCCCCCTGCTCCTCGCCAATACGTCGAACGGGGCAGCGCACGATCGACACGATCGCGCAAAAAAGTTCAGCCGCGCGGCAGCGCCTCCAGGAAGCGCGCCGGCTCGCCCTGCGCAGGCGTCACCACTTCGCGCTCCCACATCACCTTCCGGCCGCGGACATAGGTGCCGACGGGCCAGCCGGTCACGGTGACGCCGTCATAGGGCGTCCAGCCGCAGCGCGAGGCGATCCAGTCATTGGTGATGGTCTCGCGGCGCTTCAGGTCGACAATGGTCAGGTCGGCATCATAGCCCGCCGCGATCCGCCCCTTGCCCTCGAGCCCGAAGATCCGTTGCGGGCCATGGCTGGTCAGATCGACGAACCGTTCCAGTGAAAGCCGCCCGGCATTGACATGGTCGAGCATGATCGGGACCAGCGTCTGCACGCCCGGCATGCCGGAATGGCTCGCAGGATACGCATGATGCTTCTCCTCATGCGTATGCGGCGCATGGTCGGAGCCGAGCACGTCGACGATGCCCTGCTCCAGCCCCCACCAGATCGTCCGGCGATGGCTGTCGTCGCGGATCGGCGGATTCATCTGGGCATAGGTGCCAAGCCGCTCGTAGCAGTCCGGCGCGACCAGCGTCAGATGGTTCGGCAGCACCTCGACGGTCGCGACGTCCTTGTGATCCCTGAGGAAGATCATCTCCTCGCCGGTCGAGATGTGCAGGATGTGAACGCGCGCGCCGGTCTCGCGTGCGATCCGCACCAGTCGCCTGGTGCAGGTCAGGGCGACTTCGGGCGAGCGCCAGACCGGATGGCTCGACGGATCCCCCTCGACGCGCAGGCCCATGCGCTCGCGCAACATCATCTCGTCTTCGGAATGGAAGGCGGCGCGGCGGCGCGTGCGCTTCAGGATCTCACTGACGCCCTTGTCGTCCTCGACCAGCAGCGAGCCGGTGGAGGAACCCATGAAGACCTTGATGCCCGCCGCACCCGGCAGGCGCTCCAGCTCCGGCACATCGGCAATGTTCTCATGCGTGCCACCAACCCAGAAGGCGAAATCGCAATGCATCCGGTGCCGACCGCGCCTGACCTTGTCGGCCAGCGACGCCTCGTCGGTGGTCTGAGGGATCGTGTTCGGCATCTCGAAGACGGTCGTGACGCCGCCGAGCACCGCGGCGCGCGAGCCGGTCTCCAGATCCTCCTTGTGGTCGAGCCCCGGCTCGCGGAAATGCACCTGGCTGTCGATGACGCCCGGCAGAATATGCAGGCCGCGGCAATCGACCGTCTCACCTGCGGAAGCCTGCGACAGATCGCCGAGCGCCAAAATCTTGCCGCCGGTAATCCCGAGATCCCGCTGGACACGGCCATCGTGATTCACGACGGTGCCGCCCTTCAGAATGACATCATAGCTCTGCGGCATCGGAGGCGTCCTGCTGGTTGAGGATGAGGCTGAAGCGGCCTACCTATCGAACGGACCCGCGTCCAGCCCTTGGCAGCGATCAGAAACGAGCTTCACCATGCCTGCAACCCGATTGGTCGATCGCGGCATCATTCGCGTCAGTGGCGAGGACGCGCGCAACTTCCTGCAGAACATCGTCACCAACGAGATGGACGCGGTGACGCCGGACCATGCCGGCTATGGCGCGCTCCTGACACCGCAAGGCAAGATCATCAGCGATTTTCTCGTGGTCGCGGTGCCGGAGGAGGAACGCGGAGGTTTTCTCCTCGACGTGCCGCTCCTGCAGGTTCCCGATCTGATGAAGCGGCTGAAGCTCTACAAGTTGCGCGCCAAGGTCGCGCTCGACGATCTCACCGAGGTGGCCACCGTGGTCGCGTCGAGCGGCGGTTTCTCGCTCCCCGACGATGCCGGCCTCATCTATGCCGACCCGCGCCTGCCGGCGCTCGGCGAGCGCGCGATCACTGACCGCAACGACGTCGGCTCGCTCGCCAGCGCCGAACCCGATGCCTACCACGCCAGGCGCATCGCGCTCGGCATTCCCGATGGCGGCAGGGATTTCGTCTATGGCGACACCTTTCCGCATGAGGCGCTGCTCGACCAGCTCGGCGGCGTCTCCTTCAAGAAGGGCTGCTATATCGGCCAGGAGGTGGTGTCGCGCATGCAGCATCGCGGCACCGCCCGGTCGCGCATCGTGCCGGTGGTCTTTACCGAGGGACTGGTTCCCGAGATGGGCGTCGAGGCGACCGCCGGCAGCAAAGTGCTCGGCCGCATCGGTTCCTGCGCCAAGGGGCGCGGGCTCGCCATGCTGCGGCTCGACCGTGTCGCGGACTCCATGGCCGCTGGCGAAAGACTCGAAGGCGGCGGCGTGGCCTTTACCCTGGCGAAGCCGGACTTTATCCGCTTCCCCTTCCCCGGCGAGCCCGGTTTTGGAGCAGCAGCATGAGCGGACGCGCAGCAGTCGAAGGCCCGGACGGCACGTTCCGTTGCATCTGGCCGGGGACCGATCCACTCTATCTCGCCTATCACGACACCGAATGGGGCGTGCCGGAATATGATTCGCGCGCCTTGTTCGAAAAGCTGATCCTCGACGGCTTTCAGGCTGGCCTCGCCTGGATCACCATTCTGCGCAAGCGCGACAGTTTTCGCTCGGCCTTCGCCGGTTTCGAGCCGGAGGCGATTGCTCGCTTCACCGAGACCGATGTCCAGCGGCTTCTCGGCGATGCCGGCATCGTCCGCCATCGCGGCAAGATCGAGGGCACGATCAAGAGCGCTCGCGCCTATCTCGAGATCAGCGAACGGCGCGAGTTCTCGGATTTCCTCTGGCGCCATCTCGACGGCCGCGTCCTCCAGAACGCTTTTCGGACTCATGAGGAGGTGCCGGCCGAGACGGCGGTCTCCAAGGCGATCTCCAAGGAGCTGAAGGCCGCCGGCTTCACCTTCTGCGGCCCGACCATCGTCTACGCCTTCATGCAGGCCTGCGGACTGGTCAACGACCATCTGACCGGCTGTTTCCGCTACGAGGAATGCGCCGTGCTCGCCCGCGACACCCGCGTTCCGGCCTGAGCATGGCCAAGGCGCCGCTTCCACCCCGCGCCTGGCAGCGCATGCTGTCGGGCCGGAGGCTCGATCTGCTCGACCCCTCCCCGCTCGATATAGAGATCGAGGATATCGCGCATGGTCTGGCTCGCGTCGCGCGCTGGAACGGCCAGACGCGCGGCGAGCATTCCTTCTCGGTGGCGCAGCACTGCCTGCTGGTCGAGGCGATCGCGAGCCACCTCAATCCGGACTGGTCAAAGCCCTGGCGGCTGATGGCGCTGCTTCACGACGCTCCGGAATATGTCATCGGCGACATGATCTCGCCCTTCAAGGTGGTGATGGGCGACGCCTATAAGAGCGTCGAGCTCCGGCTGCTTGCCGCAATCCATCTGCGCTTCGGCCTGCCGGCGGCGACGCCCGCCATGCTGGCGCGCAAAACCAAGGACGCCGACAAGATCTCGGCTTTCCTCGAGGCGACCGAACTCGCCGATTTCGACCGCGAGGAAGCTCTGATCTTCTTTGGCCGGCCGAAGCCGCTGCCGCGCGAGGTCACGGACTGGCTGAGGCCACTATCGACCGAAGTCGCGCAAGCGCGCTTCCTGGAGCGCTTTCAGGCCCTCGTTTAGCGATCTCGGCTCAATCCGCCCCGGCGACCAAGCGCATCATGAAACGCGCCTCGCTGCCATAGCTCGCAAGCTTGGCCTCGAGCCGCGGGTCGGCGACGACCGAAAAACCCTGCTTGCCCCAGAAGCCGACAGAGGCATTGACCGCGACGAGCGACAGGCTCGGCAGCCCGAACTTTTGAGCGAGCCTGAGTGCATCCGCGACCGCCAGGACAGCGGCGCCGGTGCCTCGCGCCTGCGGCAGCAGCGCGAGATCATGGATGTAGAAGGTCCCGGGAGCGGGCGGCAGCGCGCCGAGCGGCGCATTCAGGGCTGGGGGCTCGAGCTCGCGCCAGGGATGGCTGAGCAGATAGGCGGCGATCCCGCTCCCCATTTCCAGGACCCGGCAGCCATCGCCAAACAGCTTCAGCCGCTCGGCGAAAATGGCGGCCTCCTCCGGAAAATCCGGATGAACCTCGGCCGCCACTGCGACGACAGCGTCGAGATCGGACACGGTCATGGTCCGCCAGTGAGATCCTGCTACCTTGGTCATCGTCGATCCGTCCTGCCTTTCCGCGCTCCGATATTGCACGCAAGCGGACAGAGGGTGAATGCCGATTTATTCCATTTTGGCAAAAGTCATCAAGCATTCCCGCGGCTACAGGAGAAAGCGATTTCCTCCGATACTGCGCCTCACCTCATCCCTGCCGAATGCGAAGGAGACCGCCATGTCGGACACCAAGACCCTGCCGAAGGGTGTCGTCATCAAGGGCGCAATGGATCCGCGCTTCGACGAGATCCTGAGCCATGATGCGCTCGCCTTCGTTGCCGACTTGCAGCGCCGCTTCAACGAGACGCGCAAGCGCCTGCTCGCCTTGCGCAAGGAGCGCCAGAAGCGCTTTGATACCGGCGAGACGCCCGATTTCCTGACCGAGACCAGGCATATCCGCGAAGGCGACTGGAAGGTGGCGCCGATTCCCGCCGATCTGCAGGATCGTCGTGTCGAGATCACCGGTCCTGTCGACCGCAAAATGATCATCAACGCGCTGAACTCCGGCGCCAAGGTGTTCATGGCCGATTTCGAGGATGCCTCCTCTCCGGTCTGGGCCAATATGGTCGAAGGCCAGATCAATCTCAGGGATCGCTGGGCCGGCCGGATCGACTTCACCGAGCCGACCACCGGCAAGGCCTACAAGCTCAAGGACAAGCCAGCCGTCCTGATCATCCGCCCGCGCGGCTGGCATCTGCCGGAACGCCATATCGAGATCGACGGTGAAATCGCCTCGGGCTCGCTGGTCGATTTCGGCCTCTATGTATTCCACAATGCCAAGGCGGCGCTGGCTGCGGGCTCCGGCCCCTATTTCTATCTGCCGAAGCTCGAGAGCCATCTCGAGGCCAGGCTCTGGAACGATGTCTTTGTCGCCGCTCAGAACGCGCTTGGCCTCAAGACCGGCACGATCAAGGCCACCATCCTGATCGAGACCCTGCCCGCTGCCTTCGAAATGGACGAGATCCTCTATGAGCTGAAGGATCACATGGCCGGGCTGAACTGCGGCCGCTGGGACTACATCTTCTCCTTCATCAAGAAGCTCGCCCGCAACCCGGCCTTCGTCCTGCCCGATCGCTCGCAGGTGGTGATGACCAAGGCCTTCCTGCGGGCGTATTCGCTGCTGCTGATCAAGACCTGTCACCGCCGCGGCGCCTTCGCCATGGGCGGCATGGCGGCGCAGATCCCGGTCAAGAACGATCCGGCCGCCAACGAGGCCGCCTTCGCCAAGGTTCGGGCCGACAAGGAGCGTGAGGCCGGCGACGGCCATGACGGCACCTGGGTTGCCCATCCCGATCTCGTGCCCGTGGCGATGGAGGTCTTCAACCGGCTGATGCCGCAGCAGAACCAGCTCGACAAGAAGCGCGAGGATGTCTCCGTCGGCCGCGAGCAACTGCTCGAGGTCCATGAGGGCACGCGCACCGAGGCCGGCTTCCGCGAGAACATCCGCATCGGCGTGCAATATCTCGAAGCATGGCTGCGCGGCCGCGGCGCGGTGCCGATCTACAACATGATGGAGGATGCCGCGACGGCCGAGATCAGCCGTGCCCAGATCTGGCAGTTCATCCAGTACGGCGTCACCGTTGACGGAGGCACCATCGTCACCGCGGATCTCTTCAAGCGCTGCCTCACCGAGGAGATGGAGCGCGTGAAGGGCGAGGTCGGGCCTGAAAACTACGCAAAGGGCCGTTTCCCGGAGGCGATCGAGCTGTTCTCGACCCTCTCGCTCGCGCCTGAATTCGAGGAATTCCTTACCGTCCCGGCTTACGACAAGCTCGGTTGAGTCCAACGACCGGCGCCGCCTGGGCGGCGCCGGTCGTTGCCTATGCCCCGGCGATGCGGATCAAGCGATATGATCGCTCCGTCGCAAGGCGACGTTGATTTCGCGCAGGAACTGGACAAGCGAAGCGCCGAAGAGCCCAACAGCCACGATGAAGAGCACGGCCACACCCCGTTCATGGGCCGACCCGACGAACGCAAACATGAACGCGAGCATCATCAGCAGGATCGTCGAAACACCGCTCGAGATGGCAAGACGCATCGCGCTGTTGATCAGATGGGCTCGCCGCTCGAGGCGGGGGAGATCAGCCTTGAGTTCGTGAACGACAGGCCCCTCGCCCTGCAGGCTGCTCAACATGCGCGACCGGTCGAGAATTCGCTCCAGGCGACTGATCAGGACCGATATCAGGCCGACGACCGCGCCGAGCAGGAATGCTGGTGCGGCAGCCTGGCTGATGACCAATGAAAGCTGGTTCACGGACGGAAGCTCAGGAATCATGGTTTCTTCGCCTCGTCGCGAACGCCGTCGGCTGCCGAGCGAATTGACCAACCGGGTGCGATAGACAGCCCCCAATCCCATCCCGGGCGTAAGCGATCATGCGTGGTTAGAGCGTGGATTCATGAAACTCGCGGCCGACGCGCCTGTCTACGGCTATCCGCTGGTGACAATGGAAATGCCCCGACGGATCCTCATTCATGTCGCGGCACCAACCTCAGCCCGAGCGCAGCCGGATTCCATCCTCAAGCAGCGGGAGTGCCCGAGCGGCTCGCGATGGCAAGGGCCATGACGATCATTGCTCCAGCCAGGCCAAAGGTGACGTGCAATCCGGTCGCGACCATGTCCGGAGATGCGACCGCGCTGCCGTCCGTCCCCGCGGCGAGAGCGAACACCGCACCCATCACCGAAGCACCGGTGATCAGGCCGAGATTGCGGGCGAGGCCGAGCATCCCGGAGACAAGCCCGCGCCCTTCCGGACCAGCCTCTCGCATCACGGCCGTGTTGTTGGCGGCCTGGAACAGCGCATAGCCTGGGGTGAGAACGATCAGGGGAACGGCATAGCCCGCAATCCCGATCTGCAGCGGCATGAGCGCGAAGAGAAGCGATCCGACGGCCATGGCGGCCAAGCCCACCAAGCTCATGCGTTGCGCGCCGAACCGATCGACCAAGCGGCCAGCCGGTACGCCCGAGAGCGCCGCGACAACCGGCCCGATCGCCATGACCAGGCCAGCGCCCGATGCATCGAGGCCGAGCGCCATGGTGAGATGGAAGGGGCCAACGACCAGTGTTGTCATCATCACCGCCGCGACCAGCGCGGTTGTGGCGAGGCCTTTCCGCAGCCCGGGCTCGCGCAGCATCGAGAGCCGGATCAGGGGCTCCGCGACCCGCGCTTGTACCAATACGAACAGGAGCGCGGCGACTGCTGCGGCTAGCAGGAGCCCGCCATTGAGCAAGCCGAATGCACCGCGGTTCCAGGTCATGGCGAGCGCATAGGCGACCAGCGCAGCGGCCAGCAGCAGCGTGCCGAGCATATCGAAGCGCGGCTTGTCTCCCCTCTTCTCGAGGCGATCGACCGGAAGGCTCCGCAAGGCGATCATGAAGGCAACGACGCCGAACGGGACAGTGACAAGGAATATCGCCCGCCATCCGAAGCCGTCGATGACAGCACCACCGAGCGAGGGGCCGAGTGCCGTGCCGACCGCCGACATGGTGCCGAGCAACCCCATGGCACTGCCGGTCCGGTCCCTCGGCAGGGCATCGCCGACAAGGGCCAGGCTCAGCGTCATCATGACTGCGGCGCCCGCCCCCTGCACCGCCCGCGCGGCGATCAAGCCGGCGAGGCCGGAAGCAAGGCCGCACCCCGCCGAGCCCGCTGTGAAGAGGGCTATGCCGGCCAGCAGAAGCGAGCGGCGTCCGACGAGATCGCCAAGTCGTCCGACCCCGACGCTCAACGTGGTGATGACAAGCAAATAGGCGAGGACCACCCACTGCACCTGCTGGAAGGAGGCTGCGAAGGCCTGCACCAGCGCCGGCAGGCCGACATTGGCAATGCTGGTGCCAAGCGAGGACAGCAACATGCAGAGGGATAGGCCGGCGAGAACCAAACGAGGCGCGCCACGCTGGGCCGTCGGGGCTTCGGTGGGGAACGGCGGGTCAAGCATAGCCTTCATCATCGTGGGGGGCTCCGAAGCACTGTTCGAAGCAGGTAGCCACATATGACACCTGGCGGAAGACGCAGCATTTGCACTGATTCAGTGCATTTGACGCCATGTCATGCTGGCGAGCCGTGCTAGTCTTGCCAGCATGACGAGAGCCGACCTCAACTTGCTCATCACCCTCGATGTCCTTCTCACCGAAGGCAGCGTGGCCCGCGCTGCCCGGCGCCTGCGGCTAAGCCCGTCCGCGATGAGCCGAGCCCTGGCGCGGCTGCGCGAGACGATCGGCGACCCGCTGTTGGTAAGGGCGGGGCGCGGCCTTGTACCAACGCCGCGTGCACTGGAATTGCGGGAGCGCGTCGGTCCGCTCGTTCAGGAAGCGGAGGCGATCCTGCGGCCGGCCGAGGCGCTCGATCTGCAACGGCTTGTCCGGACCTTCTCGGTTCGGGCGAGCGACGGCTTCGTCGAGGCCTTTGGGCCTGAACTCATCGCGCACATCCAGGCGGAAGCGCCCGGCATACGGCTCCGCTTCGTCCAGAAGCTGGACAAGGATAGTACGCTGCTTCGAGAAGGCAGTGTCGATCTCGAAACCGGTGTCATCGGGGCGGCGCAGAGTCCGGAAATCAGGACGCGGGCGCTGTTCGCGGATCACTTCGTCGGGGTCGTGCGGCGGGGACATCCATTGGCCACAGGCGAGATCACCGCCGATCGCTTTGCTGCTGGCCGGCAGATCCTCGTCTCGCGGCGCGGTCTCGACAAGGGACCGATCGACGACGCGCTGGAGGCGATCGGACTGCGGCGAGACATCGCCACGATCGTCACCGGCTTCTCGCCTGCGCTCTCGCTCGCGCGTGGATCCGATCTCGTCGCCATTGTGCCCGAACGACACACTCGGACCCTGCGCGACGGCATGGTCACCTTTCCGCTGCCGGTTTCTGTGCCTGAGATCTCCGTGTCCCTGCTCTGGCATCCCAGGCTGGATGCCGATCCTGCGCACCGCTGGCTGCGCGAATGCGTCCGCCGGGTCTGCGGGATGCAGAATTCGCCCGATGATATGGGTGGGGTGCCGGCTGAAACAGGGAACAACCGAGGGCGCCGCCCGCAGGCTGATCTCCTGCCCGATTACTGACGTCCGATGGCAGCGGCAGCCGCCCTGTCACAATCCGGCTGAGACACCGCCCCCCCGCGGCGACAGGTTCAGCGCGCCATCATTGCCCCGCAGAGCCTGGTCGCAAAGCGGTTGAAGCAGCGCGCATATGGCATCTGGTTCGCGCCCGCCGGACCGCAGCATGTGGAACACGGCAAAGCTGGTCAGCGCGAAGAGCAGGTCGACGGCATCGCGCTGCAGTTGCTCGTCGCGCCCACCCTGGCGGCGCACGAGCGCGGCCAGCGCCAGCCGACGGCGCTCATTGCGTTCTGCCAGGCTCTCCGTCAGTTCGGTGTCGCCGGCCGCTGTCGCGAACAGCCCAACCAGTCCGTCATCGGAACTCCAGAAGCCGCAGAACACCGTGACCAGGGCCGCCAAGGCCTCCTTCGGGTCAGAAATGGCCATTGCGTCTGCAAGATCAGCGATCCCGCCGGCAGCCGCCAGGGCGTCGAAGGTCGCCTCCAGCAGCCCGCGTCGCGAGCCGAACTGATTGTAGACGGTCAGTCGAGTCACGCCCGCCGCGGCCGCCACGGCCTCTAGCGAGAGCGTCCTTCCAGCCGGCTCGCGAAGCAATGCCGCTGCCGCAGCGAGGAGCCGGCCGCGCGTTTCTGCGGTTTTGGCCTCTCGTTTGGCACTCGAATAGGGCCTTGACGTTCTCTCGCGACTCATGACTATACAGTTTGTATATCCAATTTTGCCCATTCAAACGGGCGCTGTTTCGGAGCCTAGCCTATGGAGCCCTTCCTGATCAGTATCATCGCCATGCACGTTCTCTCATCGGTGTTCTGGGCCGGCACGACATTCGTGCTGGCCCGTACTGGTGCAAACGACGTCGCCCGCCTCTTCCGCCCGCAGTTCGGTGCCGCCGTCGTCGCGATGATCTCTGGCGCGCTCCTGTGGAGTTTCATCCATGCCGGGAACGTCGGAAACGCAGAAATGCTGCTTGCGCTCGGCGCCGGCACGGCGGTGGCGGCTTTGGTGATCCAGGCTGTCGGGGTGCTGCGCGGCTTGCGCAGGACCGGCCAAGCTGCGCCCTGGCTGGGTCTCCTCTACCGGATCTCGGCCGCGCTGCTGCTCGTAACCGTGATCTGCATGACGGTCGCACGCTATGTCTGAGCAACCGTCGACCGTGTCGCTCATCCCGACTTTCCCCGACCTCGCCGGCAAAACGGCGCTGGTCACCGGCGGCTCCGGCGGGATCGGCGCCGAAACCGCGCGTTGGCTGGCGCATAACGGGGTTTCCGTGACGGTTGCCGGCCGCGACCAACCCCGGCTCGACACCGTGCTGCGCTCCCTGGAGGCGATCTCCGACGGGCATGCCGCCGTCCGGATCGACTGCACCCGGCACGACGAGTTGGAGACCGCGCGTGCCGCGTTCGTTGCACGGCGCGGCAAGCTCGACATTCTCGCCGCCTTCGCCGGAGGTGGGACCAGCAGGCCCGTTGCGCTGGAGGATGTGACTGAGGCGGACTGGCACTCCAGCCTTGATCACAATCTGACCGCCACGTTCTTGACGCTCAAAACCTTCCTGCCAAGCCTCAAGCAGGGCCGCGGCGGCGCCGTCATCACCATGGCCTCGACAGCCGGCCGCGCGCCTTCGCAGGCGCCGCTCGGCTATGGGGTCGCCAAGGCCGGCGTCATCATGCTCACACAGCAAGCCGCACACGACCTCGGGCCATCCAGCGTGMGCGTGAACTGCATTTCACCATCGGCCGTATTGACCGACCGGACCGCAACACACATGCCTCCCGCCGTCAGGGCGCAGGTGGTCCTCGCTCATCCGGTCCGGCGGCTCGGCTCGCCGGCAGACGTGGCGGCGGCCACGCTGTTCCTCGCTTCGGAGAGTTCGGGCTGGTTGACCGGCGCAACCCTCGACATCGCCGGCGGACGGCTGATGCACTGATCACCGGCGCCAAAGCCGGCGAACCAGGCCAGTTGGGCTGGCAAGCGATCGCCTCGCCCCCCTGCCCCGCCCAAGAAGGCCCTTGGACAAGGACTCGCATTGAGCCCGTCGGGGCGCTTCGGTCGCCTGTATGCGTCTCAGCTGTCCCTGTCGGGCGCGAACATGGTGCCTTGCTGGAGACAGTCGCAGAGATCGCGATAGACCGCGGCCAATCGCTCACGTGACGGGCGGCTGGCACCCACTGCATCCTCGATCCGGCGGGCAAGGCTGCCATGCTTCAGGATGGTTGCCCAGATTGGTGTCCAGCGCGCTGGATCAATGCCCGAGCTGTCATCCATGTTCTCCAGAATGTGCCGCCAGAGATCGCCGGCGCGACAGGACTGACCGGAATAGTCGAACAGCCTGAGATAGGCCTCATCATCGATCATGGCGTCCTCGGCGGATATCACGCAGCTGTCGAATATCCGGGCCAGCTCCTCGGTGGCCATGTCGCCGCTGAGGCGCTGGAGATCGCCGTAGAGGCGATGAACTGCTCCAACGACAGCGGCGGCAACTGCGAGATCGGCTTCGGGGCACTCCTGGGTATCGATGACCCGAATTTCGATTGTGTTTCGGTCGAAGCGGGGGATGCAGCCCCTGGCATTGAGCCAGGGGTGCCTGAGGATTCCGCCGGGATCTGCAGACGCCATGACGGCATAGATCGGCTCGAGAWTCGTGTCTTCGTACGCGCGTTGACTGGAGACGGTGTCGGGAATGATCAGGCCGTTGATCAGGGGATAGGCCTTCGCATTGGCTCCGTAGGCCCTCATGCGGAAATCGCGGTAGGCGGTGCGCTGGCCGTCGGCAATGGGCGAGCTTGCAGCCAATGCTGGAATGATCGGCAGGACGCGACGGATCGCTTCGTGGAGCCGCGCAAATTGATCGTCGTCGGCAAAGGGGAGATTGAGATGGACGCTCTGCAGATTGGTCCACCCATGCGATCTGGTTTCGAAGATGCGCTGATAGGTGCGGTAGATTCCGTGGGGATCAATCGGCCACGGCTGAGCATCATATCGGGGATCCAGCCACGGATGCATTGCCGTCGGCATCAGGCGCGCTCCGTGGCCCAGAAGGGTCTTGTTCAATGCGATGACCTCGCGTTGCAGGGGCTGGGCGAGGTCTTCCAATCTGGCCGCCGGAGCGAGATTCTTCGCTTCCAGGACATGAAGCACGAACTCGTTGGACCAGCCGATCAAGCCTCGCTCCATAGCTACGGCGCCCGTGCCGGCGGCATGCGCCAGGACGATATCTGCAATGGAGCGGCATTCCAGATCGGCGGTTCCGACGATCGCGTATTCAATCTCGATTCCGAACCCTTCGAACGCATTGAGCGGCCTCATCCCAGGGACGCCGAAGAGCGAGGCGTCATCTGACATGTGCGCGGGGCTTGAACGGGATCGAGTGTGGCAGACAGCATGGGAGGGCCTTCCTGGGAGCGACTCCCGGAGACCCTAGGCTGGCAATCACCAGCAATTGCTTTCGCTGAAGCAGAAAGAGGCGCAGGATCAGGCAGTGGCATTCCGTCCACGGGAGATCAAAGGACGAGCCGGGATTTCGAGAACGGCTGCTGCCGCTCGCACGAAGGAACTGGCGAACGCGATCGCAACAACGAGACGCCGGCGCCCCTGCGGTCCTTGAAGGCCAGCTCTCCAGACGATGAACCCAGCGCAGGCGAGCCGCTCGCTCAAAGTCTATGAGAGTAGACGCTGAGTCCACCATTGCCAATCTACAGGTCGGGCGTCCRCATCCGCATATCCAGCGCATCGACGTTGGAGAAACGACATGAACCCGATATCTGAACCGATCCTCACCTCCGGCTTTCCGCTCGGCAGTTCCGCAGGGCTGGTGACCGCCTTCGAATGGCTCGGCCAGCCCTATCGCCTCACCAGGGTGGATATGCTGGGAGAAATGCGCACCGACGCCTACAAGCGCCTGAACGGCCGCGTGGAGACGCCCGTGCTGATCACCGGCGAAGGCCGTGTCCTCACCGAGACGATGGCGATCGCCCTGTGGCTGGAGGCGCGCGACCTTGACCGCCGCATCAGCTTCGAACCCGGCACGCCGGAGGCCGACCGGCTGCATCAATACGTCGCCTTCCTCAATACCGGCTTCACCGGTGCGTTCGTCCCGATGTGGGTGGCGCTGGAAGCGGAAGGTGTACCGGAGGAGTATCGCGAAACGCTGCGCAAGTTCGGCCGCAGCTTTGTCGCCGAGCGCCATGAACAACTCGAGGCGATGATCGGCGCCAGCGACTACCTGCTCGGCGACAGACCGACGCTGGCCGATGCGGTGTTTGCCGGCGTTGCGCGCTGGGTGGACTTCCACAAGGCCGTCGACCCACGCGACTATCCCCGCATCCTGGCGCTGCGCAAGCGCATCGAAGCCGATCCCGCGTTTCGCCTCGCGGTAGCCATCGAGGACGGCAAACAGGCGGCAGGCAGTGGCGCGATGAAGGGTCTCGTTCCGCTCGCCGATGTCCTGCGCAACGCAGACGGCGTACTCGCGGCCTGAGACGCATGAGAACTGACTGCGCGCCATGGGTGGTGGCGCGCAATCCCCCTCTCCGCTCAGGGCGTGCGGGGGCTTTCGTTGAAGGCCCGGACTGCTGCAGCGGCGAGGTCGCCGACCGATCTGGAAGGATCTGACATCAAACGAGCCACGATCCCTCCAAGCCTCGCCTTCGCAGCTTCGGCCTCATCTCCGGCAAGATCTGGGTCGCTTCTTACAGTTTCCCATGCTCGGGCGTGGATGGCCTCTGCGATAAGCATCTCTTTTGAATTCAAGACGCCGGGAACACGGAAATCGAGGGGCAGCATAGAAAGGGTCTCGGTGAACCCGCGCTAGATAGTCCTCGCATTCCGAACGGCAAGGGCTCCGCCYTCCGTCGCCGGGGCAGGGCTCGACTGGATTCCGGCTGTCTGCCGCGACCAGCGCGGTGAGAGTGCGAGAAGCACGTCAATCGCACACAAGGGCGAGCCTGACCGGCCCCGAATGTGCATGATGCGGACTAATGCTTTGACAGCACCGGGCGCGACGCGCTCAATCCCGCGGCAACCGGAAACCCTGCCATGCCTCGCCTTGCCTTGACGTCGACTGCTCTCGCCACAGCGCTGCTGCTCGCGCTACCGGCGTCAGCCAAGACGCTGAAGCCCGTCCGCAATGTCGAAGCGACCGAGGATTTTGCTGGCAAGAAGCCCGACAAGGCAGCCAAGGATGTCAGCGGCCTGGCCTGCCTGCCGGCGAATGGCGAGGAGCGGCGCTGCCTCCTGGCGAATGACGAGAACCGCTCGGCCCAGTTCGCTATCCTGACCAAGGGGCGCATCAAGCCTGCCGGCGTGGTCGAGCTGATCGGGGACAGCCCCTCCCCGACCGCGCTCGGCGCGATCCCCGCGTCTCCTTGTCCGACGATCGGCGGTTATGGCGAGTTCGACGGCGAGGCGGTCGCCTACGCCGCGCCCTATTTCTACATCGCCGGTTCGCATGGCTGCTCGCGCAGCAGCAGCGAGTTTCGCCTCTCGTCGTTCCAGCTCGCGCGGGTCAAGGTCGATACGGCCGGCACCCCCATCGGCCAGGTTGAACTGACCTACCGCCTGAGTGATCTGTTGCGTCGTGCCGGCGAGGTTGCGCCCTCTTTCGGCAAGCCCCTGACGGATGGCAACGGCCTAAACATCGAAGGCATAGCGACCGCTCATGACAGGCTCTGGATCGGGCTGCGGGCGCCGTCGCAGAACGGTCGCGCCTTCCTGCTAGAAACAAATCCGGACGAGCTCTTCGCGCCCGGCAATGAACCCGCCCAGGGCACTCCGACTGTGATCGCTTTCCCGGCTGGCCCGAATCGCGGCGTGCGCGACCTTGCTGCACTGCGGGACGGACGCCTGCTGGTCCTGGTCGGCCCTGCGCAGGAACAGGACGTTCCCTATGGCCTGCTGCTGCTTGACCCTGCCGCGCCC
>NZ_JBFTZN010000041.1:0-29855 GCF_056406775.1 Allobosea sp. P1_A7 | reverse complement strand
GGTCATAGGCGACCGCGATCGCGGCAGTGGCATTGAGCGCATTGTGGTGACCGGGCATCGGCATCACGAGATCGCGCACGACCTCGTCGCGCCCACGTTTGCGGTCGCGGATCAGCAGCGTGAACCGGGCCTGTCCGCCGGAGAGATCGATGTCGATCAACCGGAAATCCGCCTGCGGGTTCTCGCCATAGGTGACGACGCGCCGGTCTTCGATCTGCCCGACGAGGCCCTGCACCGTGGGATGATCGATGCACATCACCGCAAAGCCGTAGAAGGGCAGGTTCTCGACGAAGGAGCGGAAGGCCTCCTTGATCGCATCGAAGGTCTTGAAGTGGTCGAGATGCTCGGGATCGATATTGGTGACGATCGCCACATCGGCAGGGAGCTTCAGGAAGGTGCCATCCGACTCGTCGGCCTCGACCACCATCCAGTCGCTCTCGCCCATGCGCGCATTGGTGCCGTAGGCGTTGATGATGCCGCCATTGATCACCGTCGGGTCGAGCCCACCCTTCTCGAGCAGGGTCGCAACCAGCGAGGTCGTGGTCGTCTTGCCATGCGTGCCGGCGACGGCGACGCAGGATTTCAGCCGCATCAATTCGGCCAGCATTTCGGCGCGGCGCACCACCGGCAGGCGCTGCTCGCGTGCGGCCGTGAGTTCGGGATTGTCGCGCTTGATCGCCGTGGAGACGACCACGACCTCCGCCCCCTCGATGTTCTCGGCGGCATGGCCGACGAAGGTCTTGATGCCCTTGTCGGCGAGCCGACGGACATTGGCATTGTCGGACGCGTCCGAACCCTGGACCTTGTAGCCGAGATTATGCAGCACCTCGGCGATACCGGACATGCCGATGCCGCCGATGCCGACGAAATGAATGGAGCCGAGCTTGGGCGGCAGCTTCATGGGTCAGGTGTCTCCTGCGGATTACGGCATGTCGCGAAAAGGTGGGAACCAGCTTTCCGTCAAGACATGCCTCAGAACGTGATCCCTGCGACCTGCAGAACCAGGCGGGCAAGCCGGTCGGCCGCATCGGGAATTCCCGCGCTCTTGGCGCTGTCGGCCATGGCAGTCAAGCGCGACGGGTCTGCGATCAGGGCCGAAAGCTCGCCCGCCAGCCGGCGCGGCGTGAATTCCGGCTGCAGGATGCGGATGGTGCCGCCCGCCCGTTCGAGCACCGCGGCATTGGCGGCCTGGTCCTGATCGAGCGAGCCCGGCAAGGGCACCAGCAGCGACGGCCGCCCGATCACAGTGAGCTCGGCGACGGTCGAGGCGCCCGCCCGGCCGATCACGAGATGCGCTGCACCCATGCGCGTCGGCAGGTCCTTGAAGAAGGGCGCGATCTCGGCTGCGACGCCGAGTTCGGAATAGATCCGCCTGACGCGCTCGCCATCCTCCGCGCGGGCCTGCTGCACGATGTGGAGACGGCCTCGTTCCGCAGGCGTCAGCAGTTGAATCGCCGGCGGCACGATATCGGCCATGATCCGGGCGCCCTGGCTGCCCCCGAAAACGAGCAGCCGCAGCGGCCCTGTCGATGGATCGGCATAGGGAGAAACAGCGGCAATGACCGCGGGGCGAACGGGATTGCCGACCTGCCTGCATTTTGCGGCGCGAGCGGCATCGAGGCCACCGACCTCGGCAAAGCCCGTCGCAATGATGTCGACCCGGCCGGACAGGAAGCGATTGGCGCGGCCGATGACGGCGTTCTGCTCATGCACCATGGTTTTCACGCCGGCGAATGAGGCGGCGAGCACCGGCGGAACGGTCGGATAACCGCCGAAGCCGACAACGACGGCAGGCTGCAGTGTCTTGATGATGCGACGCGCGACGAGGACGCCCTTCATCAGCTCGAGCGCCGCGCCCGCCATCTTGAGCGGCGAGCGACCGGACGGCGTCGCCGCCGGGACCGGGTGAACGGACTCGGCCGGGAAGCCACCGGCATACTCGACCGCGCGCGCGTCGGTGACGAGCGCGACCCGCACGTCATGGCGGTGCAGCGCGTGGCTCAGCGCCTCGGCGGGAAAGAGATGGCCGCCGGTGCCCCCTGCGGCGAGAACGACGAGCGGACGCTGTGCCATGTCCGTCAACGCCCGAATTCACCAAAGCCCTCGGCACGCGGGCGTTTGCGGGTCAGGGCCAGCAGGAAGCCTGTACCCAGCGCCAGCGAGAGCAGCGAGGAGCCACCATAGGAAATGAACGGCAAGGTCATGCCCTTGGCCGGCATCATGTGCAGGTTGACCATCATGTTGATCGCAGCCTGGATGCCGAACAGCAGCGCCAGCCCCGTCACCGCGAGACGGATGAAGGGATCCTCTGCCTTCTGGGCCACGAAGAGTGCGCGCAGCACGATCAGGGCGAAGAGCGCCACCAGCAGGATACAGACGACGATGCCGAACTCCTCCGCCGTGACGGCGAAGATGAAATCGGTATGCGCGTCGGGCAGGATGCGCTTCACGGTGCCCTCGCCCGGCCCTTTGCCGAGCCAGCCGCCCTGAGCAAAGCTCTCAAGCGCGGTATCGACCTGGAAGGTGTCGCCTGAGCCCTTGTCCATGAAGCGCTCGATGCGGGCGCGCACGTGTGGAACGAGCTGGTAGGCGATGAGCAGGCCGAACATGCCGGCGCCACCGAGACCCGCCACCCAGAACCAGTGCAGGCCGGCAACGAAGAACAGCCCGCCCCAGACGAGGCTGACCAGCACCGTCTGGCCGAAATCCGGCTGCAGGACCAGAGGCGTGATCGTCAGCGGCAACAGCACGAACGCCATCAGCGTACCCGGCAGGTCCGGCCGGCGCATGCCTTCCGAAAAAGCCCAGGCAGCGAGCACGACGAATGCGGGCTTCAGGAATTCAGACGGCTGGACGGAGCCGAGCGGGCCGAGCGTCAGCCAGCGACGCGCGCCCTTCACCTCGACGCCGAAATACAGCGTCGCCACCACCATCGCGAGCGCGACCACATAGATCAAAAGCGCCGCGCGCCGGACCTGCCGGGGCGTCAGGAACGAGGCCGCGAGGAAGATGGCAAAGGCAGCCAGCAGGTAGAACACCTGTCGGTTGACGAAGTGGAAGGTCGAAAGACCGAGCCGCTCGGCCACTGGCGGCCCGCCCGCCATCAGCAGCACGACACCGGAGACCATCAGCGTCACCAGGGTCGACAGGATGATGCGGTCGATTGACCACCACCAGCGACCGCTGAGACTGGGTTCCGCGCGTGAGACCATGCTCTGGCTCCATCAACCAGACGGGCGAAATTCAGCCGCCCGTTTCAGCGAATCACATTGGCAACGATTGGTTAACCGATTGATTCCGACTTGATGCGAACGCCCGTTTTCAACCTGCCTTGAAGCCCGGCAGTGCCTTCACGAGTGCGCGGAACGCATCGCCCCGCACCTCGAAATTCGGGTACTGATCGTAGGACGCGCAGGCCGGCGAGAGCAGAACGGCAATCTCGGCCTCCCCCGGATGCGCCGCCGCGTCGCTGGCGGCCGCGGCGACCGCAGCATCGAGCGTGCCGCTGCGGAGATAATCCACTCGGCCATCGTCATCGAAGGTCGCGGCGAAGGCATCCGTCGCCGCGCCAATCAGATAGGCTCTCGCGATGTTCGGGAAGTAGCGCCTCAGGCTTTCGATACCGCCCTCCTTGGCCTTGCCGCCGAGGATCCAGAAGATATCRCGGAACGAGGTCAGCGCCTTCTCGGTGGAATCCGCGTTGGTCGCCTTGGAATCGTTGATGAAGACGACGCGGCCGACACGGCCGATCTCCTCCATGCGGTGTGCGAGCCCGGGATAGGTCTTGAAGCCGGCAGCGACCTCCTCGGCGGAGAGGCCGACCGTCGCGCAGGCGGCAAAGGCAGCCGCCGCGTTCTGCGCATTGTGCGAGCCTCGCAACGAGCCGATGCCGGCGAGATTGGCGACCACGCGCGGCTTGCCGTCGCGGACCTCGACGATGCGGGTGTCGAGCTTGCCGGCATTGGCGGTTACGCCGGCGAAGACGCCCTCGTCGAGCGGCTGCTCTCCGCTGATCTTGACCAGCGGGCGCCCGGAAGCGGCGCGCCGGCGCGCCATCTGCTTGGAGGCCTCGTCATCGACGCCGACGATGGCAATGTCGGCCGCTTCGACCATGCGTTCCTTGATCGCGGCGTAGGCCTCCAGCGTGCCATGCCGGTCGAGATGGTCCGGCGTCAGGTTCATCTGGATTCCGACGCTTGGCGCCAGAGACGGAGTCAGGTCGATCTGGAAGGTCGAGCACTCGATGACATGGACACGCCCCGCGGCCGGCGGCTCGAGGGCGAGAATCGCAGTGCCGATATTGCCGCCCATCTGCACGTCCCGGCCCGCCTGGTGCAGCACATGGCTGATCAGTGCGGTCGTGGTCGACTTGCCATTGGTKCCGGTGATGCAGATCACAGGCGCATCGGGGGCGATCGCCGCCCGCTCACGGAAGAAGAGTTCGATATCGCCGATGATCTCGACGCCGGCGCCTTGCGCCTTTCCGACCGTCCAATGCGGCTGCGGATGGGTCAGAGGCACGCCCGGCGAGAGGATGAAGCTCGCGAAATCCGCCCAATCGGCGGTTGCGAGATCGACGATACCGATGCCCTCGCCCGCCGCCCTGTCACGGCTTTCGGTCTTGTCGTCCCACGCAGCGACCTCGGCACCGCCCGCGATCAAGGCGCGCGCCGTCACCAGCCCCGAGCCGCCAAGGCCGAACAACGCGACCTTGCGGCCAGCAAATACGGTCACCGGCGTCATGATCAGCGCAGCTTCAGCGTGGCGAGGCCGACCAGAGCCAGCACGACGGAAATGATCCAGAAACGGATCACGACCTGCGGCTCGGTCCAGCCCAGTTTCTCGAAATGGTGATGGATCGGCGCCATCAGGAACACCCGCTTGCCCGTGCGCTTGAAGACGAAGACCTGGATGATGACCGAGAGCGCCTCGACCACGAAGAGGCCGCCGACGATCGCCAGCACGATCTCATGCTTGGTCGCAACCGCGATCACGCCAAGCAGGCCGCCGAGGCCGAGCGAGCCGGTATCCCCCATGAAGATCTGGGCCGGCGGCGCGTTGAACCAGAGGAAGCCCAAGCCGGCGCCGATCACGGCGCCGCAGATCACGGCAAGTTCGCCGGCGCCCGGCACATGGTGGATCTGCAGGTAATTGGCGAAGATCGCGTTGCCGGCGAGATAGGAGATGAAGCCGAATGTCGCGGCGGCGATCATCACCGGCACGATCGCGAGCCCGTCAAGGCCGTCGGTGAGATTCACCGCATTGCCGGCTCCGACCACGACGAAGGCGGTCACGAAGGGGAAGAGCAGGCCGAGCGGAATGACCAGTTCCTTCAGGAACGGCATCGCGAAACCGGACGAAATCGCCGGCGGACCGAGCCGCATGATGAAGTAGCAGGCGATGAGTGCGATCACGACCTCGATCGAGAGCCGTGCCTTGCCGGAAAAGCCCTTATGCGACTGCTTCGTGACCTTGAGGTAGTCGTCATAGAAGCCGATAGCGCCATAGGCGGCGGTCACGGCAAGCACGATCCAGACATAGGAGTTGCGCAGATTGCCCCAGAGCAGGACCGCGGCGAACAGTCCCGACAGGATCATCAGGCCGCCCATGGTCGGCGTGCCGCGCTTGGCAAGATGCGTCTCCGGACCGTCGGTCCGGATCGGCTGGCCCTTGCCCTGCTTGATCCGCAGCCAGGAAATCGCAGCAGGCCCGAAGAAGAAGACGAAAAGCAGCGCCGTCGCGGTGGCGCCACCGGCGCGGAACGTGATGTAGCGGAACACGTTCAGAATCGGGAAGGCCCCGGCGAAGTCGGCAAGCCAGACGAGCATCGGCTATGTTCCTCTTGTCTCAGTCGTCGGCAGGCACGGCAGGAAACCGGGCGGCGATGGCCTTGACGACCAAGCCCATATGGGAGCCGAGCGACCCCTTGACGGTGACGACGTCCCCGGCCCGGATGGCGTCCAGGACAAGCGGCGCAAGCTCGCTCGACTGCGCCGCATAAGCACCACGCATGCCCGATGGCAAGATGTCGTAAAGTCCGCGCATCAGCGGCCCACAGGCAAAAACCCGGTCGATCGCGTTTCCCGTGATGGGGTCCGCGAGCCCCGCGTGCAGCTCCGGAGCACTCGGGCCGAGTTCCCGCATATCGCCCAGCACCGCGACGCGGCGGCCTCGTCCCGTCACGGGAATGCGACCCAGGTTCTCGATTGCGGCCCGGACCGAAGCCGGGTTGCCGTTATAGCTCTCGTCGATCAGCGTGAACGGCCCCGATGGCGTGCTCAGCATCTGGCGAGCGCCACGACCGGCAGGCGGCGTAAGGTCGCCGAGTGCGAGCACCGCCAGTGCCAGATCAGCGCCGACAGCCTCGACCGCAGCGAGAACCGCGAGCGAATTCAGCACGATATGCTTGCCCGGGCTGCCGAGCCGGTAGGTCACAGGCTTGCCGAGCACCACTGCATCCACCGTAGAGACATCCGGCTTGAGCGAGCAGGATAGGAGCCTGACATCGGCATCGGCACTCTCGCCGAAGCTGATGATCCGCCCGGCGGGGCTCTCCTCGGCCAGGCGCCTCAACAGCGCGGCCTGAGCGATGTCGGCATTGATGATAGCGGTGCCGCCCGGCTTCAGCCCTGTGAAGATCGCAGCCTTCTCCTCCGCAATCCCCTCGATGGACTCGAAGGCGGCGAGATGGACGGGCTGGACCGTCGTGACGATCGCGACGTCCGGCGAAACCATCCTGGCGAGCGGCAGGATCTCGCCCGGGTTGCTCATGCCGATCTCATAGACGCCGTAGCGCGCCGAAGCCGGCGTGCGGGTCAGCGTCAGCGGCACGCCCCAGTGATTGTTGTAGGAGGCGACCGGAGCATGGGTCTCGCCCTGACGGGACAGGACAAGTCGCAACGCCTCCTTGGTACCGGTCTTGCCGACCGAGCCGGTCACCGCGATGACCGCGGCCGTAAGCTCGGCCCGGCGAGCCATGCCGGCCAGTTCCATCGCGTGCAGCACGTCGGAGACGACGGCGCAGGGCCCTGCCCCGGTAAAGCTCGCGGCATGGGCTTCATCGATGACGGCAAGCGCCGCCCCCTTTGCCAAGGCGGCCTCGACGAACTCATGACCGTCGCGTTCCCCGCCCTTGATCGCGAAGAAGACGTCGCCGGCCTGCAGCGTCCGGGTATCGATCGAAGCGCCGGTCACAGCGGCCGGCATCTCGCCGCGCAGCGTGGCTCCCATGGCGCCGATCAGGCGCTCTCCCGACCACAAAGGCATGCCGCTCATGCTTCGATCTCCGCGATGGCCGTCCGCACCACGTCGTGATCGGAGAAAGGCAGGGTCCGATCGCCTATGATCTGGCCGGTTTCATGGCCTTTTCCCGCCACCACGAGGAGATCCCCCGGAGCGATCAGGCCGACGGCGGTGCGAATGGCCTCGGCCCTGTCGCCGATCTCGCGCAGCCCCGGAGCAGCCGCGAGGATCTCGGCGCGGATTGCAGCGGGGCTCTCGCTGCGTGGGTTGTCGTCGGTGACGATCGCGATATCGGAGCACTCGGCCGCGATACGGCCCATGATCGGACGCTTGCCGCGATCACGATCGCCGCCGCAGCCGAAGACGCAGATCAGCCGGCCGGGCGCATAGGGCCGCAAGGTCGCGAGCACCGCCGCCAACGCATCCGGCTTATGGGCATAATCGACAACGACGAGACCACCATTGATCTCGCCGACACGCTCGAGCCGTCCGGCCACGCCACGTAGCCCCGCGATCGCCTGGAGTGAAGCGTCTTCGTCTTCCCCGGTTGCGATGGCCAGGCCTGCGGCGACCAGCGCATTGCCGGCCATGAAGTCGCCGACCAGGGGCAGCACGACCTCGAGTTCGCGCTGCTTCACCCGAATCCTGAGCCGTTGCAAAAAGCCTTCGCGCGCTGCGCCGAGCAGGGTCAGCGTTTCACCCGCCTTGCCGATGCCGATGATCGGATGCCCCTTGGCGAACGCGGCCTGGGCTGCCTCGCCGGCGTAAGGCTCGTCGCGGTTGATCACGACCGGCGCTCCCGCGGGCAGAAGCTCCCAGAGCCTGAGCTTGGCTGCGAGATAGTCCGCCACGCTCGGATGATAATCGAGATGGTCGTGCCCGAGATTGAGAAAGGCGCCAGCCTTCAGTCTCACTCCGTCCAGACGGCGCTGGTCGAGCCCGTGAGAGGACGCTTCCATCGCGAGATGACTGATGCCCTCCCCTGCGAGCTTGTCGAGCGAGGCGTGCAGCGAAAGCGGGTCCGGCGTGGTCAGAGAGCCGTAATCAGCGCCCCGCGACGTCACGACGCCGATCGTGCCGAGGCTGGCTGCTTCATGGCCCAATGCCGAGAAGATCTGTCGGGTGAAGTCGGCAACCGAGGATTTGCCGCTGGTCCCGGTTACCGCCACGATCGTACCGGGCTGGCGCGGATGCACCCGTGCGGCCGCAAGCGCCAGAGCCCGGCGCGGGTCGTCGACACGCGCGAAGGCCACCGAGGGGTCGAGCTCTGCGGGACGTGCATGATCCGTGACGATGGCGGCTGCACCGCGCGCAACGGCATCTGCAACGAAGCGCGCGCCGTCTGTCCTGGCGCCGGCATAGGCGACGAAGACGTCCCCCGGCTTGACCTTGCGGCTGTCCATCGCGACCCCGCCGACACGGCGGGACGCATCTTCGGCGAATGCCCCGGGGAAGAGTTCTCCGAGACTGAATTCGCTGCTGCCCATGATCTCGCCTGTCAGTTTCGTTGCTTCAGCGCGTTCCCCAGGCGCCGAGCTTCGCCATCAGCGGGAACGGGGCGACCGGCGGTTCGAAACGCGGCGGCAAGCCGAGGATCGGCGCGGCGCGTTCGATGACCTTGCCGGTCGTGATACCGGCATTCCAGGCGGCGGTCGAATAGCCCCCGCTCTCGGCGTAGCCCTTGGGCTCGTCATAGATCGAGAGGAAGAGATAGCGCGGCTTGTCTGCCGGCACGATCGCCATGAAGGTCGTGAAGTTGCGGTTCTTGGCGTAGCGCCCACCGATGACCTTTTCGGCCGTGCCGGTCTTGCCGCCGACGAAATAGCCCGGGACGTCCGCCTTGCGGGCGGAGCCACGCTCGCCATTGATACGCATGATGTAGCGCATCGCCTCCGAGGTTTCCGGCTTGATGACGCGAACCCCGAGGCGCTTGGCGTCCTCCTCCGAGCGCTTGATGAACGTCGGAACGATCAGGTTACCGCCATTGACCAGCGCCCCGACAGCAGCCAGGGCCTGGATCGGCGCAACCGCGAGGCCGTGACCGAAGGCGATGGTCGCGGTGTTGAGCTCGCCCCAGCGCGGCGGGATGAGCGGCTCGGCGCTCTCGGGCAATTCGGTCCGCATGCGATCGAGCTGGGCCATCTTGCGCAGGAAGGCCTTGTGGCCTTCCACACCGACGGACAGCGCCATCTTGACCGAGCCCATGTTCGACGAATGCACGAACACCTCCGGCACGGTCAGTGTCCGGCCCGTGCCATGGTACTCGCGAATGACATGGCGGCCGAAGCGCATCATGCCGCCCGCAGTCGAATAGGTGGAGTTGATGTTTGCCTTGCCGGAGTCCAGCGCCATCGCAACCGTCAGCGCCTTGAAGGTCGAGCCCATTTCGTAGACGCCGACATTGATCCGGTTGATACGGTCCTTCTCCTGCGCATCGACCGGGTTGCTCGGGTCATAGTCGGGCAGGGACACCGAGGCGATCATCTCGCCTGTCGTCACATCCATGATCGCACCGGCCGCCGCAATTGCCCGGTACTTCTCCATGCCCTTGACCAGCTCGTCGCGCAGCAGGTGCTGCACGCGCAGGTCGATCGACAGGGCCACGGGCTTGAGGTCCGACGCCTGGGTTGCGAGACCGGCGCCGTTCAGATCCTGCAGCCCCTGCGAGTCGATATATTTCTCCATTCCCGCAATACCGACATTGTCGACATTGGCAAAGCCGAGCACATGCGCCGCCGCCGGCCCATTCGGGTAGACGCGCTTGTTCTCGGGCACGAAGCCGACGCCGGGAATGCCGAGGCGATGAACCTCGGCCTGCTGGCGCGGCGTGATCTCGCGCTTGACCCAGATGAAGCCGCGCTTGGTGCCGAGGCGGTCGCGCAGATCCTTTGCATCGAGATCAGGCAGGACGGCGGTCAGAAGCTCGGTTGCCTCGTCCTTGTCGAGGATCTTGCGCGGCTCGGCGAAGACCGAGACGGTCCTGATGTCAGTCGCGAGAACGGTTCCGTTGCGGTCGACGATATCGGGCCGTGCGGCCGAGATCGCGTTGGAGGTCGCGCGGCGCAGACCGACCTGCTCGTTCGGCAAGGTGGCGAGCATCACCAGACGACCGGTAATGGCCAGGAACAGGGCGGAGAAGCCCAGGATCACGAGACCGACGCGCGGCTGGCTCTTCTCGCCGCTCATCCGGAAGACGTCGCGCAGGAAATGCAGCCGCCCGCGCGGCACCGGCTGCCCCTCCTCGATATCGTCCGGACGCGGGTGGTCGGTCGCAGAGAGCTTCGGCTCGGTCATGGGCGGGCTCCCGGCGTGGTGACGCCACTCGTCTTGCGATCCCTCGGTGTTTCGGTCGGCAGACCGAGGCCGAGATCCTCAAGCTTGCGGCCGATGGAATCCACCTTCGGACCGCGGTTCGGGATATCCGAGGCGCGCACGACCTGCGTCACCGAGAATGGCTGGAGGTCGAGATGGCGCTCGCTCAGTGTCTGCAACCGATCAGGCCGGTTCAGGAACTGCCATTCCGCCTTGAGCACGGCGATCGCATCGCGCTCGCGCTGCGCCTTGGCCTTGAGCTTTTGCAACTGCTCGGATTCGAGCGTCGTCTCATATTTGATCGTGTAGGCATAGAGCGCCGAGGAGACCAGAGCGCAGATCGCAACCACATGCAGGAGCTTGATCATCCCTAGGATCTCCGGCGAGGCTGCGGTGACGGCACGCCTGCAAGCGCAGTGAGCTCGGGCTCCGGCGCACGAGCCGGAGCGGCAGTGCGCTGCGCTGCGCGCAACTTGGCGGAACGAGCCCGCGGATTACTCCGCATCTCCTCCTCGGAAGGCGCGACGGCCCCCCTGGTCACCAGCGAGAAGGTCGCGACAGGCGCTGTCGTGGCCGGCGCATGGCGCGAAGCCGCCGGTGCACGCCCAGAGCGGGTCGCCAGGAACTGCTTGACGATGCGGTCCTCGAGCGAATGAAAGGTCACGACAGCCAGGCGTCCGCCCTCGCCCAGCGCCTCTTCGGCAGCGTGCAGGGCCCGCACCAATTCGCCGAGCTCGTCATTGACCGCGATGCGCAGGGCCTGGAATACGCGGGTCGCCGGATGCGCACCGCCGGGCTCAGCCCAGACGATGCTGGCCACGAGTTCAGCCAGTTGCTTCGTCGTCGTCAGCGGTGCCTTGCGCCGAGCCTCGACGATCGCGCGTGCGACGCCTCGCGAACGACGCTCCTCGCCATAATGATAGAAAATATTGGCGAGCAGTCCCTCCTCCGCCTCATTGACGAGGTCGGCGGCGCTCTGCCCATCCCGGCCCATGCGCATGTCGAGCGGGCCATCGAAGCGAAAGGAGAAACCGCGCTCCGCCTCGTCGATCTGCATCGAGGAGACACCGATATCGAGCACGACACCGTCCAGCGGGATCATCTTGAACAGCCGCGCTTCCTTGGCGAGATCTCCAAAGCAGGCCTGCGACAAGGTCAGCCGCCCGTTCGCTTCGGCAACCAGCCCTGCCCCACAGGCGATTGCCGTCGGGTCGCGGTCAAGCGCGAGCAGGGTCACATTCGGCTCTCGCGCCAGCAGCTCGCGAGAATAACCGCCGGCCCCGAAGGTGCCGTCGAGATAGCGTCCGCCCGGCCTGATCGCGAGCGCGTCGAGGGCTTCCGCCATGAGGACCGGAACATGTCGGGTCGACCCGCCAGCGGCCCCGTGATCCCGGCTGCCGTGCCCCGTCATGCCCCTGTCGCTCCCAGTGTCATGGTCATGTGCGAACCCAGCGTGCGCTTGACGTCGCGCAAGCGGCTGCGCGCCGCCTCCAGATGCGCCTGGAAGCGAGCCGGCTCCCAGAGCTGAAATTTGTGGCCGTGGCCCACGAAGGTCACCGCATCGGCGATGCCGGCATGCGACCTCAGGGTCTCGCTGAGCATGATACGCCCTTCCGGATCGACCTTCAGCACCTCCGAGGTGCCGTTCAGCGCTGTCGAGAGAGATTCCCACTCGTCCGAGAAGGGGGAAAAGCGGGAGAGAATGTCGTCGATCGTCGCTCGCAGCGCGTGTCCGCCAGCATCGAGCGCTTCCAGATCGAGCGAGGGATGGACGTAGAGCCCTTCGTAGCCGTCCTTCGCCAGGACGGCGCGAAAGCTCGCGGGGATCGAAACGCGCCCCTTGGCATCCAGCCGATTGGTGAAATTCGAGACGAAGCGGTCCGTCAATGCCGCCTCCCGGCTCGCTCCCCACCGGCGCGTAGCAGCGCCTCGGCGGCGGGTTCGAGGCCTCCCATCGAAGCAGGCACAGCAGGATCGAGACGCAAGATCCGCGCGGCACACGGACCTTGTTCTGCATTCTGCCTGCCGGCTTCGACGGGATGATTTGGGATAGCATGGGCAAATATGGGCGTCAATGGAATCGCGTTCGCCGACGCAGTGACGCCGGCCCTGGTTCGCATCACAGCCTGTTAAGGTTAAGCATCCGTAAGCGCGGGCGTTTTCTCGGAAATCCGGCACGCACAAGCGCCCGCCTGCGGCATCTCGACCGGGCGACCTCGATGAAAAATGTCGGACCGGCTTTACGCGGGTCCGCCGGCAGCCTTGAGCAGCGTCTGGCGTAGCGCGTGCAGATCTTCGGTCAGCGCAGCGACCCGCTCCGCCGAGCCACCGATCGCGCAGGCCATCCTTTCAGGCACGAGCCGAGCCTTCTCGCTGAGCGCCCGCCCTGCTTCGGTCAGGTTCAGCCGGACCTGCCGCTCATCCTCGCGGCCACGCTCGCGGCGGACCAGACCAGCGGCCTCCAGTCGCTTGAGCAGAGGCGTCAGCGTGCCGGAATCGAGCATCAATCGCTCCCCGATCTCCTTCACCGTCACGCCGTCATGATCCCATAGGACAAGCATGACGAGATATTGCGGATAGGTCAGACCGAGCTCGGCGAGCACCGCACGATAGAGGCGGGTGAAGGCATGCCCCGCGGAATAGATTGCGAAACAGAGCTGCTCCTCCGCCTTCGGAAGCGGCGCAGCGGGAACCTTCGGCGTCATCATCTCTTCGTTTGGCATGGAGCAACGGGCCCTTCAAACTCCGGGCTTCGCGCAGCCCGGTCACCGATCCGTGATGCGTTTATCCTCTTGTTGACAATTCAATTGTGCACAATCTAAATCAGCACGCAAGTTCACCGAAACCCCAAGTTCCCCGAAGCCAAGGAGTTCGACCATGAAGATCCTCTACACCGCTCATGGATCCGCCACCGGCGGACGCGAAGGCCAGGCCGCCACCGACACGGGCAACGTCAAGCTGGTGCTGAACACGCCAAAGGAGCTGGGCGGCGGCGGCGGCGACGGCACCAATCCCGAGCAGCTCTTCTCGATGGGCTATTCCGCTTGCTTCCTCGGTGCACTGAAGTTCGTCGCCGGCAAGGAGCAGGTAAAGATCCCACCGGAGGCGCGCGTCARCGCCGATGTCGGCATCGGCCCGCGCGACGACGGCACCGGCTTCGGCATCGCCGTGAAACTGACGATCTCGGTCCCGGGCGTCGACAAGGCCGTGGTCGAGGACCTCGTCAAGAAGGCCCATATCGTCTGCCCGTATTCCCACGCGACACGCGGAAATATCGACGTCGATCTCCAGGTTGCGGCCTGAGGTCGCGCTGCCCATCTGAACTCTCGTGGTCGGGCACCGCCCCGACCACGAGACGATTAAACCCGGCGCAAGACAGGCGCAGGCATCGTTTCCGGAAGCCCTCGATCCCTCTCGCCTCTGGAACAGACCATGTTCAACCGCCGCAACTTCCTCGCCGGCGCGGCTGCAGCCAGCATGCTGCCCGCACTCCCCGCTCTTGCCCGTGCCCCGCAAACCGCGGCGCAGGTCGCAGGCATCTATCGCCGCAAGATCGGCGATATCGAAGTCACTGCCATTCTCGACGGCTATATTCCGTTGAATGCCCAGGCCTTCCTCGGCGCGGATCCCACCCAGGTCAAACAGATCCTGACCAATGCGGGTCTGGGCGAGAGCCTGCCAACCTCGGTCAACGCCTTCGTCGTCAACACCCGCGAGCGGACCTATCTCGTCGACACCGGAACCGGCTTCAACACGGCCTTCGGCCCGACGATGGGACGCGCCGAAGGCAATCTGCGCGCGGCTGGCATCGATCCGGCGCAGGTCGATGCGGTGATCCTCACCCATGCCCATCCGGATCATGCCGAGGGCTTGCTGACKGCAGAGAAGACCGCACGCTTCCCCAATGCCGAAGTGATCATCAACGAGACCGAATATGCCTTCTGGCATGACGAGGGCGTGCTYGCCCAGGCGCCGGCCGAAGCCAGGCCCTTCTTCGCCTCGGCCCGCAACGCGCTCGCCCCCTATGCGAGCCGCACCCGCAAGGTGCAGCCCGGCGACGTCGCGCCCGGCCTCAGCCTCGAGCTTGTGCCGGGCCATACGCCTGGTCACAGCCTGCTCCGGATCAGCTCAGGCCCCGAGCAACTCATGCTTGTCGGCGATACCATCCACAATGCCGTGCTTCAGACGGCACGTCCCGACATCGCCTTCGTGTTCGATCTCGATGGCAAGCAGGCAGCGGCCTCGCGTAAACGCGTGCTCGACATGGTGGCGAGCGACGGCGTCCTGATCACCGGCTCGCATATCGCCTTCCCCGGCTTCGGCAAGGTGCTGAAGGACGGAGCGGCCTTCAAGTTCGTACCGGCCGAGTGGACCGACGCACTGTAGAGACGCAAAGAGCGGCTCAAGCCGCTCTTTGCCCCGCGAGGCTGAAGGTGCCAGCCGGCCTGTAAGCCGGGTTCTGGATGGCCGGCGCATTGCTGCACCGACGTGACGGCCATTCCTCTGGGACGCACATTACTGCGCGCCTCGAGCAACCAACCCGGACGACCAGGCCTGGAAACCGGCCCCCTCCCCCTTGCGGGAGAAGCATCGTCCCTATTCGGTTTTGCTCCCGGTGGGGCTTGCCATGCCGTCCCCGTTGCCGGGTCCGCGGTGCGCTCTTACCGCACCTTTTCACCCTTACCCCGCGCCGAGGCGCGAGGCGGTTCGATCTCTGTGGCGCTTTCCCTGGGGTCGCCCCCGCCGGACGTTATCCGGCACCGTATTTCCGTGGAGCCCGGACTTTCCTCCCCCGCGAACGGGAGCGGCCGTCCGGCCGACTGGCAGCGGCGCTAGTGCGCCCTCCCCCGGCCCGCGTCAAGCGAGGTGGGGGCCGTTGCCCGTCAATTCTGTGCGCTGATCGTGCGGACCTTGGCGCAATAGGTGCGGTTGGCCCCGCTCATGCGCTGGGCCATGTGCCCGCTCTGGTATTTCATCACCGTGCGGCAGGTATCGCCACCAGCCAGGCGGTAGGCTTCCGCCAGATATTTCACCGCGTAGCGGGCATTGGTCTCGGCATCGAGCAGACCGCTGGCGCTGCCGGTATAGCCCATGCCGCGCGCCGTCTGATGGCGGATCTGCATCAGCCCCAGATTGCCGGCATTCGAGGCACGAGGGTTGTAGCGGCTCTCGATGCGCACGACCGCGTCGGYCAGCGCRAACGGAACGCCATTGGCGGCGGCATGGCGTGCAACGATCGCTTGGAGCCCACCGGCTCCAGCCGGAGCGGCCAGTGCCGCACGACGGTGGGTGCCCGCCTTGGCGCGGTTTCCGCGTTCCGCCGGGGCGGAGGTCGTGGTCTTCGACGTCGCCGAACCGGCCTCCTGTGCAGACGCCTCACGCTTGATTTCCGCGTCCCGGACGATGAAGGCGAGAGCATCGCTCTCGCTATTCGTAGCAGCCTTGGCAGACTGCAAAGAGGCGAGGCAAATCACGAGCGCGGCAGCTGCACCGCTGGAGGTATATTTCATCTTTTGTGGACCCCATCCATCAGAAAGGCGTTTGATGGGGAGACCGAACTGATCTGAGAATGTGTTTATAATCTGACGCCAGGCAACGCGAATCTAAGCTATACTCGCTCCCGATTTTTATTAATGCCTTTACTACGATAGAGGTATACTCCGTGTATTATCCGATGCCGCGAACACGCTGCCAAAGCGTTCGCAACCGGGGCGAGCCGAATCAAACCATCGCCCCATTGCTGACGTATTCCGGGCCGGAAGCCGTATTTATCCTCATTTTTCACCTCACCGGAGGATCGCGCGCGCGCCGGAGAGAGCCCCCGAGCGTGTGCTGGCGCACCCGTCTGCGCGACAACCGCCATGCCCCGGGTCGCTTCATGTGGCGCATCGCGGTGGTTTTCGTCGGACCGGGCTTGGATGCCCCGGCTGGACCGGGCAAACTGCGCGCGGGGCTGAATCGGGAGTTGCCTGAACGATGGTTTCGTCTTTTTGGGGCGCGCTCGGTGGCGGCGGTCTTGGACTGGCGCTGGGCGGCCCGCTCGGCGCGCTGGTTGGTGCGCTTGCCGGCCACGTCCTGGTCGATCGCGAGGGAGCGCCCTTCGGCCCCGCGCCGCGCGAGCTGATTTTCACGACCGGACTGGTTGCCCTCTCCGCGAAGATGGCCCGCTCCGACGGTGTCGTCACCCGCGACGAGATCGCGGCCTTCCGGCGCATCGTGACCGTGCCTCCTGAGCAGGAGGCACGGATCGAGAGCCTGTTCGATCTCGCCAAGCAGACAAGCGCCGGCTTCGAGGCCTACGCTACGCAGATCGCCGAGAGCTTCAAGGATGAGCCCGCGCTGCTGGAAGACGTGCTCGACGGGCTCTTCCTGATTGCGGCGGCCGATGGCGCGATCCACGAGGCCGAGCATGCCTATCTGCGCCATGTGGCCGAGATCTTCTCGATCAACGCCGCCGGCTTTGCCCGCATCGAAGCGCGCCACATGCGTCGGCCGGACGATCCTTACCTCGTGCTCGGCGCCAGCCGGGAGATGAGCGATGCGCAGCTGAAACAGCATTACCGCCGCCTCGTCGCCGAAAACCACCCCGACCGCGAGATCGCACGCGGGCTGCCCGAAGAAGCGATCGCGATCGCCACGCGCCGCCTCGCTGCCATCAATGCTGCCTGGGATCTGATCGAGGCGGAGCGAGGCCTCGGCACCGCCAGACTTCCGGAGCCCGCATGAGCCTCGCCGCCACTCCTGACAGCCGCTTTGCCGCGAAGGTCTTTCCCTCGCCGAACCACGGCGAGCGCAAGGACGCGCACGGTGCCCTCCGACGCCCCGACATGCTGATCCTGCACTACACCGGCATGAGCGACGCAGGCGCAGCGCTGCAATGGCTCTGCAACCCGGTTTCRCAGGTTTCCTCGCATTATTTTGTCTTCGAGAACGGCCATGTGCTGCAGCTCGTCCCTGAAAGCCGCCGTGCCTGGCATGCCGGCGCTTCGCATTGGGCCGGCGAGACCGATATCAACTCCTGTTCGATCGGCATCGAGATCGCCAATCCCGGCCATCCCGGCGGCATGCCCGWTTTCACGTCGGAACAGGTGATTGCCACACTCAATCTGAGCCGCGACATCTGCGAGCGCTGGAGCATTCCACCCGAGCGCGTCCTGGCCCATTCCGATATCGCACCGGGCCGGAAGATCGACCCCGGTGAGAAATTCCCCTGGCGGCAATTCGCGGAGGGCGGTGTCGGCATCTGGTCCGAGCCAGCCCCGATCCGTAGCGGTCGCTTCTTTGCGCGCGGCGAGAGCGGCCAGCCGGTCGAGGCGCTGCAGGCGATGTTTGCCATGCTCGGCTATGGCGTCACGGTCGACGGCAACTACGACGAGAAATTCGAAGCCGTCGTCGCAGCCTTTCAACGCCATTGGCGGCAGGAAAAGGTCGACGGTGTCGCCGATGCCTCGACGATCACGACGCTGCGCGACCTGGTGGCGATGACGCGGGGCGCACGGATGGCGTGAGTCCGGGAGCTGGGCGCGGGCATACKCCAACATTGCAGTAAGTTAACTCGCCTGCCTGTTCGCTTTCTGGCATCGTTCGCCCCTTGCGAAATGTGTCCGGCTGCGCCGGATGACGGGGACAACGACTTGCGCAAACTGGTGATCGCTGCCGGCCTTGGTCTGACCGCTGCAGCAGCAGGCTATTGGGCAATCCGCCCCACGGGGGGAGCAGCCAGTGACGTCGCCTATCGTACGGCGTCGATTGATCGGGGCCAGATCACCGCAGCCGTTCGCGCCACCGGCACATTGACCCCGATGACCACCGTCCTGGTCGGCTCGATGCTGTCGGGCCAGATCGTCGAGATCCTTGCGGACTACAATTCGCAGGTGAAGGCCGGCCAGGTGGTAGCCCGGCTCAACAGCGACCAGATCCGGACGCGGCGCGATGCTGCCGCCGCCGATCTCGCCCAAGGCAAGGCCGACCTTATCGTCAAACGCGCTCAACTCGACCGCGCCAAGTCGAGCCGTCTCAAGGCCAATTCAACCGTCAAGGACCTTGAAGCACAGCGCGATCGCGTCGCCGCCCAATTGGCCGATGCAAAACGCACGTTCGACCGGCAGAGCGAGCTTTTCAACCGCAACACCGGCTCGCAGCAGAACCTGGACAATGCCCGAACCCAGGTCGAGATCCAGACCGCCACGCTCGCCTCGACCGAGGCGCAGATCGCCTCGGCCAAGGCCGAACTCAACGGGCTCGACGCCGACATCCTGCTGGCGGAGGGGCAGCTTCAGTCCGGCGAGGCCCTGATCGCCAGTCGCGAGGCCAAGCTCAAGGACATCCTGATCGATCTCGAGCGAACCGATATCCGTTCGCCGGTCGACGGCGTCGTGGTGCAGCGCCAGGTCGATCTCGGTCAGACCGTCGCCGCCTCGCTCTCCGCGCCCGTCCTGTTCCAGATCGCGCAGGACCTGCGTGAGATCGACATCTACGCAAATATCGACGAGGCCGATGTGGGCCGCCTCCAGCCTGGCCAGCCCGTCTCCTTCACGGTCAACGCCTATCCGAACCGCACCTTCGAAGGTCGCGTCAACATGGTGCGACTGGGTGCGCAGACCATCCAGAACGTCGTCACCTATACCGGAGTCGTGCGCGTCGAGAACCGCGACATGGCACTGCTACCGGGCATGACGGCCAATATTCAGGTGGTTACGGAAGACCGCAGCAACGCATTGCGTGTCCCCAATGCAGCCTTGCGCTTCCGCCCGCCCGGTCAGGCGGCGGGACCAGCAGGCGCCGCCGCATCCCCATCGGGAAGCCCGCAGGCCGGACGTGGTGGCGCCCGCGCCGTCACCGCGCTGCGCGAGCGCCTCGAAACCGAGCTGCAGCCGACGGCCGAACAGAAGCAGGCGATCACCGCCATCCTCGAGGAGCGCCGCGGTCCCGGTCGTGCCGCGATGGCCGGCCTCTCCGAGGACGAGCGTCGCGCCGCCTTCCGCGCCGCTCGCAGCGAAATGCGCACGAAGATCTCGGCCGCTCTCGATCCGGAACGCCGCGCCAAGTTCGAGGCCATGATGGAGGAAGGCCGCGCGTCCTCGCAAAGGGGAGTTCCCGGACGCGTCTATGTGCTCGATGGCGAGGGCCAGCCCAAAGTGATCCAACTCATGCTCGGCCCGACCGACGGCGCCTATACCGAGATTGTCTCCAGCGACCTCAAGGAGGGCATGCAGGTCCTCGTCGGCGGCGGCCCGCGCAGCGCTGCCGCAGTTGAACCCGCCGGCCGCCCACCGGTACGCGGACCGCGTCTGTTCTGAAGGCAGCCTCATGGCCCTGATCGAAGTGCATGAACTCAGCCGGATCTACAGCCTCGATTCCGGCAGCGTGATCGCGCTCGACCGAGTGTCGCTTGAGATCGAGGCCGGCGATCTGGTCGCAGTGATGGGCCCCTCCGGCTCAGGAAAATCCACGTTCATGAACCTGATCGGCTGCCTGGACCGGCCGACCGGCGGCCATTACCGGCTCGATGGGGTCGCAGTCGAAACCTTGTCGAGCGATGGTCTGGCCGAGCTGCGCAACCGCAAGCTCGGCTTCGTCTTCCAGCAGTTCAACCTGCTGCCTCGCGTCGACGCCTGTGCCAATGTCGAACTCCCCATGGTCTATGCCGGTCGCGACCGCAAGATACGCCGCGAGAAGGCACTTGCCGCGCTTGGACGCGTCGGGCTGGCGGAGCGTGCTCATCACCGGCCGATGCAGCTGTCCGGCGGCCAGCAGCAGCGTGTCGCCATCGCTCGCGCCCTGGTGAACGAACCGCGTCTTCTGCTCGCCGACGAGCCGACCGGCGCACTCGACAGCCGGACCGCGCTCGAAATCCTGGCGCTGTTCCAGGACCTGAACCACGAAGGCGTGACCGTCGTCATCGTCACCCACGACGCCGAGGTCGCGCGCCACGCGCGGCGCGTCATTCGCTTCCGTGACGGGCACATCCTTTCCGATCAGCGACAGGAGCCCGCCGACGCACGTGCCGCCCTGGCAGCGCTCGACCACGCGCCGCCGACAGCCGAGGTTGCGGCATGAGCCTTTGGGAAGCCATCCGCTCGGCTCTCTCCGCCATCGGCGCCAACGCGCTGCGCTCGGCCCTGACGATGCTCGGCATCATCATTGGTGTCGCCGCCGTCATCGCCATGGTCGCGATCGGCTCCGGTGCGCGCGAACGCGTCACCGGGCAGATCAAGTCGCTCGGCGCCAATCTCGCCATCATCCAGTCCGGCAACGTCACGCAAGGGGGCGTCAGGCTGGGCGCGGGGGCCTCTTCGACCCTGACAGACGAGGATGCCCGCGCCGTCCTTGCCGAGGTCGAGAACGTTACTGCTGCAGCGCCCGTCATCGTCACGCGGGCACAGGCCGTCTACGCCGGCACCAACTGGTCGACACAGATCACGGCGACCGATCTCGATTTCTTCACCGCGCGCGAATGGAGCGTGGCCGAGGGCCGGCTGTTTGAGCCAGAGGAGTTGCGGCGCGGTGAGATCGTTGCCGTCATCGGCCAGACCGTCGCCAAGAACCTCTTCGGCGAGCAGGATCCCCTCGACCAGATGTTCCGCATCCGCAATGTGCCGTTCAAGGTCATCGGCGTGATGGCGCCCAAGGGCCAGTCGGCCCTCGGACAGGATCAGGACGACGTCATCTTTGTGCCGCTGGACACCGGTCGGCGCCGGATCATCGGCCGCAACTATGCCCGCGATCGTTCAGTCCAGACCATCATGGTGAAATTTGCCAACGAAGACGCAATCGCTCCCGGCATCGCGGACACGACTGCCCTGCTGCGCCAGCGCCACAGGCTTCCCGAGGATCAGGACGACGATTTCATCGTCCGCAACCTGACCGAGATCGCCAATACCGCGACGGCCGCCGCCACCACCCTCTCCTGGCTGCTCGCCGCCGTCGCCGCCGTTTCGCTGCTGGTGGGCGGCATCGGCATCATGAACATCATGCTGGTCTCGGTGACCGAGCGGACCCGCGAGATCGGCTTGCGGCTTGCCGTGGGTGCGCGTCAGCGCGACGTGCTCGCCCAGTTCCTGATCGAGGCCACCACGCTCGCGACCATCGGCGGCGCCGTCGGCATCGCGCTTGGCGTCGGTGCGGCTCTCACCATCGCCCGCATAGCCAATTGGCCCTCGGTCATCTCGATCGAGACGATCCTGATCGCGGTCGGTGTCTCCGGGATGATCGGCGTCTTCTTCGGTTTCTATCCGGCGCGGCAGGCGGCGCGCCTCGACCCGATCGAAGCTCTGCGGCGGGAATAGCGCGAAAGCGAATCCCCACGGTTGCAAGACCCCGTTAATCATCATCGCCTAGCGTCGATGGTATCGCAGCCGAACGCGCAAAGCTGGTTGCTTGGCGCGTAAGCCGAGACCTGAAACCCATGTCGCTGCAAGACGCCGAAGCCCGACGCCTCTACGATCAGGCCACATTATTGGCCGGAATCGGCGCTTGGGAATGCGAACTCGCCACCCAACAGCTCAGCTGGACAGCCGGTGTCTACGATCTCTTCGGCCTGCCGCGTGGCTCGACCCTGCACCGCCCCTCTACCGTCGAACTCTACACGAACGATTCCCGCACCGAGATGGAGCGCCTTCGCGCCGCGATGGTCCGCACCGGCAAGGGCTTTGTCCTCGATGCCAGGATCACGACCGCCGAAGGGAGCAGCCGCTGGATGCGCCTGAGTGCCGATATCACGCACAAGCAGGGGCGCCCCTGGCGCATCTATGGGGCCAAGCAGGACATCACCGGCGAGAAGCAGATGTGGCAGGGCTTGCGTCAGCTCGCCTATAGCGACCCGCTCACCGGCCTCGCCAACCGCCGGGCGTTCGAGGCGCAGCTAGCCGAGCTGCGGCGCATTCCGGCTGATGGCTGCGCCCTGGGCGCACTCGCCCTCATCGATCTCGACATGTTCAAGCCGATCAATGACCACCTCGGCCACGCCGCTGGCGATGAATGTTTGCGGCAAGTGGCCCTGCGGTTGGAGGCCACGCTGAGCGACGCGTTGACGATCGCCCGCATCGGCGGGGACGAATTCGCGCTGCTGATCTGCTCGACCGCCGGCTCGTCCCATATCCTGCACCGGCTGAACCAGGCCCTCGCGGCGCTCGCGCGCCCAGTCACCTGGAACGGTCGGTTGATCGAGATCAGTGCCTCGATCGGTGCGACGATGCTGCTCCCGGGCCGACACCATGATCCTGACCGGAGCTTCGCCGAAGCCGATTCTGCGCTCTATGTCGCCAAAGCCTCAGGCCGCAATCGGTTGCATCTCTTCGGCGAGCCATTGCAGGGACAGCCCAGCGCGGATGCGATGCAGGGCGCGCTCGCGGATATGAGAGCGCTTCGCGCCGGCTGAAGCGTTTCAGGCGGCTTCAGCCGCCTGCCCCATGCGCTCCTTCAGACGCTGCCCGACCGCGACGATCGCCTCGATCGCCGGCATGAGCTCCAACCCGAGAACCGTCAGCCCATATTCGGCTGATGGTGGCGAGCTCGGCAGCACGCGCCGCTCGACAATGCCGCGGCTTTCGAGATCGCGCAGGCGCTCGCTCAACATCTTGGCCGAGATCAGCGGCATGTCATGGCGCAGCTCGCCGAAGCGACGGGGACCAGCGCTCAGATACCAGATCACATTCGGCGTCCAGGCTTTGCCCAGTACCTGCATGCAGGTGCCGACGGCGCAGGTCGGCGGCGGAGTTTTCGCCCGATTCTTCCGTATCTTCAACGCCATGCGAGGCTGTCTCCGGTTACCGGAATGATACCGGAAAATGCAGTAACGACAAGTTACTGGATATACAGAAGTTATCGCCCTGCCTACCCGTGTGGTCACCGGTCAACACGGAGACGCACATCATGAAGCTCTACTACGCCCCCGGCGCCTGCTCGCTCTCGCCCCACATCGCGCTGCGCGAAGCCGGCCTGCCATTTACCCTGGAGAAGGTCGACACCAAGACCAGGACGACCGAGACCGGCGCCGATTTCACAACGGTCAATCCGCGCGGCTACGTTCCGGCGTTGCAGCTCGACAGCGGCGAGGTGCTGACCGAAGGCGCGGCGATCGTCCAGTATATCGCGGACCTTAAGCCCGAGGCGGGACTCGCGCCAAAGGCCGGAACGCTGGCGCGCGCACGGCTGCAGGAGGAGCTCAATTTCATCGCTTCCGAGTTGCACAAGGCCTTCGGCCCGCTGTTCAGCACCACGATTGGCGACGATGCCAGGCGTGAAGCGAAGGAGAAGGTCGCCCGGCGTTTCGGCGACGTCGAGCAGAAGCTCTCGGACGGGCGTCCCTACCTTCTCGGCGAGACCTTCAGCGTCGCCGACGCCTATCTCTTCGTTGTCACGAACTGGGCGAACCATACCGGCGTTGCGCTCGATGCCTGGCCGAAGCTCCAGGCCTTCATGCAGCGTCTGACCGGCCGCAACACCGTGCGCCAGGCGATGCAGGCCGAAGGCCTGATCTGAAGGAGGCGCCTGCGATGGATGCCCGCTTTGCCGAAATCGTCGAGGTCCTGACACGCTATTTCGATGGCCTCTATCACAGCGATGCCGACAAGCTCGCCGGGGTCTTCCATCCGCAGGCGATCTATGCCTGCGCCAGCGATGGCAGTCTCATCCATCTGACCATGGACGCCTATCTGCCCATGGTCGCAAAGCGCCCCTCCCCGGCCAGCCGGGGCGAGGCGCGGCAGGACCGCATCCTTTCCATCGAATTTGCCGGGCCAGTGACCGCGCTCGCCCGCGTCGCATGCGCCATCGGGCCGAAATCCTTCACCGATCTGCTCAGCGTCGTCCGGCTCGACGGGCGTTGGCAGATCATCGCCAAGGTCTTTCACGTCGATCTGGCGGCGCCGTCTCCCTGACCGTGCGGTCCGCGAGGGGGGCCTGAGGGCTGGCGATGGCCGGCGTGCCCGCCACCGAATTCGGCCGCCCTCAGGCTGAAGCGCCCGGCGCAGTCATGTCGGCGCGGAGCGACGCGAATCTCAAGCATCGGCCCGAAAAGTGGATTGCGGTTTTCGGGAAAGCCGATGCAATCACAGATGGTTAGATCATCGGATACGATATCCGGTCCGATGATCTAGACCGGTCCGAGCGGCTTGACGAAGACGGCCTGGCCGTCGAGCGCAAGGCCCATGTCGCGCCAGCCATGCTGGCGGTAGAAGCGCGCAGCGCGGGTCGTCGCGCCTGTCGTCAGGTATGCTTGCCGGTGCCCCTTCCCCGCAAGCCGCTCCAGCGCCGCATCCAGGAGTGCGCGACCATGGCCGTGCCCTTCGTGATCGGGAGCGATGAAGAGCGCCCAGATGAGAGCCGTCTGGTGGTTGGCGCAGGTGAAGCCGACAACCTCGCCGCCCTCCTCGCTGACGAGGAAGATGGCCTGCTCCATATACCACGCGACCTCCTCATCGCTGACTTTGGAAGGGTCGCGGAGCACGTTCTCCTTCACGGCCAGCCGGATCACGCCGATGCGCGGCAGATCGGCCGGGATAGCCGCCCGCAGCATCACTCGGCGGCCTCGAGCCGATAGGCGCTGGGCTCGTAGTTGAGGATCGGCGCCAGCCAGCGCTCGACCTCGTGGATCGCCATGCCCTTGCGCGCCGCGTAATCCTCGACCTGGTCGCGCTCGACCTTGGCGACACCGAAATAATAGGCGTCCGGGTGCGACAGATAGAGTCCTGAAACCGAGGAGCCCGGCCACATCGCAAAGCTCTCGGTCAGCTTCACGCCGACCCGCCGCTCGGCCTGCAGCAACTCGAACAGCGTTTCCTTCTCGGTGTGATCGGGCTGCGCCGGATACCCGGGCGCCGGCCGGATGCCGCGATATTCCTCGCGGATCAAATCCTCATTGGCGAGGTTCTCGTCGGGGGCATAGCCCCRGAACTGCGTGCGAACGAGCTGGTGCATGCGTTCAGCCATCGCCTCGGCGAAGCGGTCGGCCAGCGCCTTGACCATGATCGAGCGGTAATCGTCGTTGTCGCGGGCGAATTTCTCGGAGATGCGCTCCTCCTCCGCTCCCGCGGTCACCACAAAGGCGCCGATATAGTCAGGCCGCTCGATGCCCTCGGGAGCGACGAAGTCCGAGATGCACATGTTGGGCTTGCCGTCGCGCTTCGAGAGCTGCTGACGCAAGCCGTGGAAGGTCGCGAGCGTGTCCTGGCGGCTCTCCCCGGTATAGAGCCGGATATCGTCCCCGACGGCATTGGCCGGCCAGAAGCCGATCACGGCCTTGGGATTGAACCAGCGCTCCTCGACGATGCGCTTCAGCATCGCCTGCGCATCGTCCCAGAGCGCGCGAGCCGCCTCGCCCTGCTTCTCGTCCTGCAAGATCGCAGGGAAGCGTCCCTTCATCTCCCAGGTCTGGAAGAACGGCGTCCAGTCGATCACCGGCACGAGATCGGCGATGTCATAAGTCCGGAACACGCGCGTGCCGAGGAAGCTCGGCTTTGGTGGGGCGTAGTTCGCCCAATCCGCCTTGAAGGCATTCGTCCGCGCCTTCACCAGCGGCAGGCGCTGCTTATCGGCCTCGGAGCGGCGATGAGCGGCGGCGACCTTGGCGTACTCGCCCCTGACGCCCTCGATATAAGCGGGCTTTTGGTCCTGCGAGAGCAGGCTTGAGACGACGCCGACGGCGCGCGACGCGTCGGTGACATAGACCGTCTGCCCCTGGCTATAGGCCGGGTGAATCTTCACCGCCGTATGCACGCGGCTGGTCGTTGCGCCGCCGATCAGGAGCGGAATGTCGAAACCCTCGCGCTCCATCTCGGACGCGACGGTCACCATCTCGTCGAGCGAAGGCGTGATCAGGCCCGAGAGGCCGATGATGTCGACCTTCTCCTTGCGCGCGACATCGAGGATCTTCTGCGTCGGCACCATCACGCCGAGGTCGATGACCTCGTAGTTATTGCACTGGAGCACGACGCCGACGATGTTCTTGCCGATGTCATGGACATCGCCCTTCACCGTCGCCATCAGCACCTTGCCGGCGGCCGAACGCTCGGAACCACCGTTCAGGCGCTTCTCCTCCTCCATATAGGGCATGAGATAGGCCACCGCCTGCTTCATCACGCGGGCCGATTTCACCACCTGCGGCAGGAACATCTTGCCGGCGCCGAACAGGTCACCGACCACGTTCATGCCGGCCATCAGCGGCCCTTCGATGACATGGAGCGGCTTCTCGGCTGCGGCGCGGGCCTCCTCGACATCGGTGTCGATGAAGGCGGTGATGCCGTTGACCAGTGCGTATTCCAGCCGCTTCTCGACCGGGTTATCGCGCCAGGCCATGTCCTTGCCGGAAATCGCAACCGAACCGTCGCCCTTGAAGCGCGGGGCGGCATCGAGCAGTCGCTCGGTCGAATCCTTGCGACGGTTGAGGACGACATCCTCGCAGAGCTCGCGCAGTTCGGGATCGAGGTCGTCATAGGAGCCGAGCTGGCCCGCATTGACGATGCCCATGTCCATGCCGGCCTTGATGCAATGGTACAGGAACACCGAATGCATCGCTTCGCGGACCTTCTCGTTGCCGCGGAACGAGAAGGACAGGTTCGAGACGCCGCCCGAGATATGGGCATGCGGCAGGGTCTCGCGGATCGCCCTGGTCGCCTCGATGAAGTCGTTGCCGTAGTTGTCGTGCTCCTCGATGCCGGTCGCAACGGCAAAGATGTTGGGATCGAAGATGATGTCCTCGGGCGGGAAGCCGATCTGCTCGGTCAAGAGCTTGTAGGCCCGCGTACAGATCTCGATCTTGCGTTCGAAGGTGTCGGCCTGGCCGGTCTCGTCGAAGGCCATCACCACCACCGCCGCGCCGTAGTTGCGGCAGATACGGGCGTGATCGAGGAAAGCCTCCTCGCCTTCCTTCATCGAGATCGAATTGACGATCGGCTTGCCCTGGATCGTCTTCAGGCCGGCTTCGATGACGTGGAACTTCGACGAGTCGACCATGATCGGCACGCGGGAGATGTCCGGCTCCGAAGCGATCAGATTGCAGAACTCGGTCATGGCCTTCTCGGAATCGAGCAGGCCTTCGTCCATGTTGATGTCGATGACCTGCGCGCCATTGGCGACCTGGTCGCGTGCCACATCCAACGCTGCGGCGAAGTCGCCTTCCTTGACCAGCTTGCGGAAGCGGGCCGAGCCGGTGACGTTGGTGCGCTCGCCGACATTGACGAAGGGAATGGTCTCGTCGAGCGTGAAAGGCTCGAGCCCAGCCAACCGCAGATAGCGTTTGATCTCCGGCACGGCGCGCGGCGGCTTGCCCGCGACGGCTTCCGCGATCGCGCGGATATGGCCGGGCGTCGTGCCGCAGCAGCCGCCAACGACATTGACGAGCCCGGCATCGGCGAACTCAGCGAGCATTCCGGCCGTCGCCTCGGGGCTTTCGTCATACATGCCGAATTCATTGGGCAGGCCGGCATTCGGATAGGCGCAGATCAGCGTATCGGCAACGCGGGACAGATCCTTGATATGGGCCCGCATCTCGCGCGCGCCGAGCGCACAGTTGAGACCAACCGTCAGCGGCGCGGCATGGCGGATCGCATTCCAGAACGCCTCCGTGGTCTGGCCCGAGAGCGTGCGCCCCGAAAGGTCGGTGATCGTGCCGGAGATCATCACAGGCAGGCGCAGGCCCTTCTCGCGATAGACCTCCTCGATCGCAACGATCGCAGCCTTGGCATTGAGCGTGTCGAAAATGGTTTCGACCAGTATCAGCTCGGAGCCGCCATCGATCAGGCCACGCACCTGTTCGGCATAGGATTCGCGCACCTGATCGAAGGTCACCGCGCGGAAACCCGGATTGTTCACATCCGGCGAGATCGAAAGCGTCCGGTTCGTCGGCCCGATCGCGCCGGCGACGAAACGACGGCGCCCATCGGCCTTCTGAGCGAGAGCGGCCGCTTCGCGCGCGAGCTTCGCCGAGGCAACGTTCAGCTCATAGGCCAGCGCCTCCATGCCGTAATCGGCTTGGGCGATCTGCGTCGACGAAAACGTGTTGGTTTCGACGATATCGGCACCCGCCTGGAAATAGGCGAGGTGGATTTCGCGAATGGCGTCCGGCTGGGTCAGGACCAGCAGGTCGTTATTGCCCTTGAGATCGTGGTTCCAGCCCTTGAAGCGCTCGCCGCGAAACTCTGCTTCCGAGAGCTTCAGGTTCTGGATTTGCGTCCCCATCGCACCGTCGAGCACGAGGATGCGCTCGGACGCGGACTGGCGAAGCGCGCGCTCGATCTCGATGCCATCGACCTGGCTGGGATTGTAGTCTGACATCGCGAACGCCTTCGTCATGAAACTCTGCTCGTATGGTCTTCCCGTCATTGCGAGGAGCAAAGCGACGAAGCAATCCAGAGGCCACTAAAGACAGGCTGGATCGCTTTGCTTCCAATGACGGCTGGCACGCTACTCCGCGGCCGCCTGCTGCGGCGCGGCCCTGTCGGGCTTCAAGCCGACAAGATGGCAGATCGCATAGACCAGGTCGGCCTTGTTCATCGTGTAGAAATGCAGGTCGGAGACGCCACGGTCGATCAGGTCGAGCACCTGCTCGGCGCAAACCGCGGCCGCCACGAGCCGGCGCGTCGCGGCGTCGTCTTCCAGGCCCTCGAACCGATCGGCCAGCCATTGCGGCACGCTCGCGCCCGTCTTTGTGGCGAAGCTCGCCGTCTGCTTGAAATTCAGGACGGGAACGATTCCGGGCAGGATCGGGATGTCGATCCCCCGAGCCCTGACCTTGTCGAGATAGCGGAAATAGACGTCGTTATCGAAGAAGAACTGCGTGATCGCCCGGGTCGCACCGGCATCGACCTTCTTCTTCAAGGCATCGATATCGGCATCGAGCGAGGCCGCTTCCGGGTGCTTTTCGGGATAGGCCGAGACTGTCACCTCGAAATCGGCGACGCGCCGAATCCCGGCGACCAGATCAGAGGTCTGGTGATAGCCCTGCGGATGCGGCTCGTAGACCGTTCCCAGTCCACCGGCCGGGTCACCGCGCAGCGCCACGATATGGCGCACGCCGGCCGCCCAATAGGAGCGGATCACGTCGTCGACCTCGGCGCAGGTGGCGGAAACGCAGGTCAGGTGCGCCGCCGGCTTCAGCCTGGTCTCGTCAACCATGCGCTTGACGGTGTTGTGCGTGCGTTCGCGCGTCGAACCGCCGGCACCATAGGTCACCGACACGAAGGTGGGCCCAAGCGGCTCGAGACGGTGCACGCTCTCCCAGAGTGTCGTCTCCATCTCCGGTGTCTTCGGAGGAAAGAACTCGAAAGAGACGCTGGGCCGGCGGGTGCCGTGCCGGCTGGGGC
>NZ_JBFTZN010000040.1:0-29937 GCF_056406775.1 Allobosea sp. P1_A7 | reverse complement strand
CCCCGAATACAATGCCGGCTACGCCCCGGCCTTGAAGAACGCGCTCGACTGGGCATCGACGGCCAAGCCTGGCGCCCCCGCCAGCGGCCTTGCAGGCAAGGTCGTGGCGCTCGGCGGAGCTTCCACCGGCTCGCTCGGCGCCTATCGCGGGCTGACCCAGTTGCGAACCTCACTCGAACTCGGCTTCGGCGCGCTGATGGTGCCCGAGATGGTCGCCGTCAGTTTCGCCGACAAGATGTTTGATGCCGATGGCAACCTCACCGATGCGCGCAGCAGCGGTTTCTTGGATGCCCAGGTGGCCCGACTGCTCAAACTTTCCGGCAAGGGCCTGTAGTCGCGGCGGCGTGACGATCCGACGCTAGGGAAGTTCGCAAGTCATTATGCCTTCCACACGGAATCGTAACAGCTCGGCCCTATGAGCCGCGAACAAGAGCACTGATCTCGACCCGGTCTCTTCCAGGACCTCACGGCCAGGGAGTTGCAACACGCGAATGAATGGCCAGGCATCAAGCTATAGTTTGCCGCGCTGGCGCCTGACGCGCTGGCTGACCGATGCTGGCCCCGATGTGCCCGCCGACATCAGGGTCGCCTTGATTGGGAGCCTCTATGGCACCTTACCGATCTTCGCCGGCGGCGTGATCAACACCATCGCCGTGTCGTTTCTGATCGCGATGCGGATTCCGACGCTGCCATTCGTGCTCTGGTGCGCCTTCGAGGTCCTCTGCTGCGTGACGCGGCTCTTCGTGCTGCTCGTCGCCCAGAAGCGGGCGAGGCAGGGCAAGGAAACACCAACGGATCTCTACATCCTGCTCGGCGTCGCCTGGGCCGGCGGTGTCGGCTACGGCACCTTCATCAGCCTGAGCAGCGGCGACTGGGTGGTGGCCACGCTCGCCTGCCTGTCGGCCGCCGCAATGGTCGGCGGCATCTGCTTCCGCAATTACGGGGCGCCACGACTCGCCGGAGTGATGATCTTCCTCACGCTCGGGGCCTGCTGCTTTGCCGCGCCCTTCCTCGGCGAGCCGATCATGCTGATCGTCTTCATGCAGATCCCCTTCTATCTTTTCAGCATGAGCCGGGCGACCCGCACGCTCAACAAGATGCTGGTCACGACGATGCGCGCCGAGCGCGAGAACGAGTTCCATGCGCGCCACGACATGTTGACCGGGCTCTCGAACCGCTCGGGCCTGACGAAGGCACTCGACGCGCATTTCGCCCGCGAAGCCGGACAGAAGCGGCTCGCACTGATCTATCTCGATCTCGACGGCTTCAAGGCCGTCAACGACAGCTACGGCCATATGGCCGGAGACCGGCTGCTGCAGCTCGTCGCCGAGCGGTTGCGTGGCATGATCCGCAATGGCGATCTCGCCGCCCGGATGGGTGGAGACGAGTTCATCGTCTTGTCCGAGCAAACCGAAGCCGCGCAACTTCTCGGCTTCGGCGAAAGGCTGATCCGCGAGATCTCACGGCCCTACGAACTCGACAACAAGCACGAGGTCACCGTGGGGGCCTCGGTCGGGATTGCGCTTGCTCCGGAGCACGGGACCGACATGATGACCCTGCTCGCAGCGGCAGACAGCGCACTCTATCAGGCCAAGTCGCGCGGCAAGTCTCGCTGCATGATCGCGTCCGCGTCGCAGAGCGAACTCGACCGGCCCTTCCCCGGCGCGCCGCTGCTGGTCAGCTCGGCCCGCCAGTTGCACTGAGCCCAAGATTCGCGGCTTGCTGCAGCTCGCAGCGCTCCTCCCCCACGACATGTCGCCAAAGCGATCCTGGCCAGGCAATGCCGCACGCCCACCGCGTCGTCCGGCAGCGAAGCATCGTCGCCCGCAGCACCGCAACGACGGCCCCTTGCAAGGTCGGTCTGGCGCGCCGCAATCTTGACCCTCTTGCCGCCCTCGGGCTTCCTGCCGTGCGGGAAAGTGGAGAGCGGCCGTGGCAGATATCGGACGAATCGTCCACGAGGTGGCCGAGGAGATGGCCGCCCATCCCGAGCGGGGCGAGGTCGCGAGCTATATTCCGCCGCTCGCCCATGTCGATCCCGGACAGTTCGGCCTCTGCATCGTCACCTCCGATGGCGCAACGCATGCTGCCGGGGACGCCGAAGAGCCCTTCTCGATCCAGAGCGTCTCCAAGGTCTTCGCGTTGACCCAGGCGCTCGGCAAGGTCGGCGACACGCTCTGGCGCCGCGTCGGACGCGAGCCTTCCGGAACCCCCTTCAATTCGATCGTCCAGCTCGAACGCGAACAGGGCATTCCGCGCAATCCCTTCATCAATGCCGGCGCACTCGTCGTCAGCGACGTCAATCTCGCCGGGCATGAACCGCGCGTCGCGATCGGCGAACTGCTGCGCTTCATCCGCTATCTCGCGGAGGACGAGACGATCGTCATCGACGAGACCGTGGCCCGCGCCGAACAGGAGACCGGTTTCCGCAACATTGCGCTGGCCAATTACATGAAGGCCTTCGGCAATCTGACGCATGCGGCGCCGCTGACGCTTGGCGTCTATTTCCACCAATGCGCCATCGCCATGAGCTGCCGGCAGCTCGCCATGGCCGGACGCTACCTGATGCTCGGCGGCCTGCATTCGCCCGGCGGAGCGCGGGTGATCTCGGCGCAAAGAGCCCGCCGCATCAATGCTCTGATGCTGACCTGCGGTCATTACGATGCTTCCGGCGACTTCGCCTTCCGCGTCGGCCTGCCCGGAAAATCCGGGGTCGGCGGCGGCATCCTGGCGATCGCGCCGGGCAAGGCCGCAATCGCCGTCTGGTCGCCCGGACTGAACGAATGCGGCAATTCCCGCCTCGGCACCCTCGCACTGGAGCGCATTGCCGAAGCGACGGGCTGGTCGGTGTTCAGCCCATCCGGAGGCGGCCGCCCGTGAGCGGTCGGCAGCATCCAGACAGCCCGTCACCGGCGTGCACCTCCGCCCTGACGGGAGCCACGCTCCCCCCGGGACGACCGGGGAAGAGCCCTCTGTCGGAAGGAGCCTTGTGGGGGAAAGGGCATTTCCGGGCGCGCCTGAGGTGCCCGCGAGCGTTTTCCGCAAGCCACCCAAATGTTCAAGAGCCCAGCGCGCGCTGTTGCTCAGATCCCGCGCGTGATGCCGCCGTCGACCCGAATATTCTGTCCGGTAATGTAGCCGGCATCGTCGGAGGCAAGGAAGGCGATTGTGCCCGCGATTTCGTCGCTCCTGCCATAGCGCTGCAGCGGCACGCGCTGGCGCCGCTCATCGGTGGCCGGCAGGCTGTCGATCCAGCCGGGGAGCACGTTGTTGATGCGGATATTGTCCGCTGCGTACTTGTCGGCAAAAATCTTGGAGAAGGAGGCGAGCCCGGCCCTGAACACGGCCGATGTCGGGAACATGGCGTCGGGCTCGAAGGCCCATGCCGTCGAGATGTTGATGATCGATCCGGAGCGTTGAGCCTGCATGACCGGCGTCACCAGTCGGGCTGGCCGCACGACGCTCAAGAAATAGACCTCCATGCCGCGATGCCAGTCCTCGTCCGGGATCTCCAGGATCGGCGCGCGCGGGCCATGGCCTGCACTGTTGACGAGAACGTCGATGCGCCCCCAGCGAGAGACAGTTGCATCGACGAGGCGCTTGATATCGTCATTGGACTGGTTCGAACCGGTCACTCCGATGCCGCCGAGCTCATGGGCCAGGGCTTCGCCCTTGCCGGATGAGGACAGGATGGCAACCGCGAAACCGTCCTTGGCGAGACGGCGCGCGGCGGCAGCCCCCATCCCGCTGCCACCGGCCGTAATGATCGCGACTTTCTGAGTCATGGACTTTCCCCTGGTTGCCTGCTGCAGCTGGTCGTAGGCGACGAGGACGCCCCGAACCATGGATTTTCCGTGCGGTGTCCCTGTAGCGTTGCTACACCCTCATCATGTCACGAATGCCCCCTCTCGCGACCTTGCGCGCATTCGATGCGGCCGCGCGCCATCTCAATCTTCGCCTTGCGGCGGAAGAGTTGAATGTGACGCATGGCGCTGTCGCCCAACAGGTTCGCGCCCTGGAGGCCAGCCTCGGGGTCGCCCTGTTCGAGCGGGAGCCGCGCGGCCTCGCGCTCACCGCGGCCGGGCGGGCCTTTCATCCACAGATCAGACGGGCCTTCGCACTTATCGCGGGCGCCATGGCCGCAATCGAACCCACGCAGGAACGCGAACGACGCGGCGTGACGGTCACTGTCACCCCCTCCTTCGCGGCAAGATGGCTCATTCCCCGGCTCGGGAAATTCTCGGTGATTGCGCCGGATGTCGAGGTACGCGTCCTGGCGTCGGAATCGACCGAACGCCTCGGAGGACATGGCCTGCCGGATCTCGCAGTGCGTCTGTCAGCTCCGCCCTTCGAGCGCTCGCTCGATGCCCGGCGCCTGCTTGCGGACGATCTCTTTCCAGTCTGCAGCCCATCCATCGCCAAGACACTCTCGAGCCTGGACGACCTTGCAGGAGCGACGCTCCTTCACGACGCCCACGACGCATGGCCGCTCTGGCTGGAACTGGCGAACGCATCGACCCCACCAACGGTCGGACGCCGATTCAACCAGACCGCGCTGGCCCTTGCTGCCGCGCTTGACGGCCAGGGCGTGGCGCTTGCGCCATCTGCTCTCGTTGCGGAGGATCTCGCCGGGCAACGCCTGGCGGCACCATTCGGCACGGCCCTGCGTGTCGCGTCGGAGCGGGCCTTCTATCTTCTCACGCCGAGGCTCTCCCGAATGCGTGCTGAGGTCTCGAGCTTTCGCTCCTGGCTGATCGACGAATGCGACGCCGGCCTGGATGCGGAGTGACGGCCCCGCCGAGCTGCCTGGATCTGACGTCCGGCCCGCCCGGTTGAGGAGGTCGGACCGCCAAGAGCTCCCATGATGAGAGTGCTCCCATGACGGTTCCGCCGAGGCGGATGATCGCATCCGCCGGGCCGTAGCGCTTTGGCCAACGGCGCCCGCCCAACGTGCTCAAACGCGAGGATCGCGTCGCAAACCGCGGTCGAGGTTCACCACAACCTGCCCAGATTCGCGCTTGCACGCATGTGCAAAATTGCGATTGACAGGCCTGCCGTTTGCGTTGAGCTTGATACGCAACGGATCGGGTCAAGCTGCGTGCAGCCCCACGATCAGAGCTAAATAAGAGCTGCCCCACAGCAGAGCGTTCTTTGCAAGGCTGTGCGGGGAGAGGGAGGGTACGATGGCCAAGACGTGTCCCGCTTCAGCGGGCGTCCGCCCTTGCGCGGAATAGGGCGCCTCGATGACCACCGGTAACGCCGTCGCGCCACGCCGCGAGAGTGGCCGGGAACGGGCCCGGGCGAACGCCATCCCGTCACCGGCCTGGACATGTCGGCTGCGCTACCGGCTCCGCGTTGCGCTGCGCGAGCCGACGACCATCATCGGCCTCTTCGTCGCGCTTCTGTTTGCCTATCTCATCGTCGTGCCGGTTGTCTCCATTCTACGCGATGCGGTGACCGTGCAGTTCGGCGACGAGCGCCGGACCGCCGCGGAGGTCGGCAGCCTCACAACCTATTACCTCACCCGCGCCTTCACATCGCCGGTGGCGGCGAACCTGTTCTGGCAACCGCTGCGCAACACCTTGATGGTGGCCGCCGGCGCCATTGGCATCGCCGTCGTCGTCGGCACGGCGATCGCCTGGCTGATCTGCCGCACGGACATGTTCGCGCGGCAGTGGTTCGCGACGGCCCTTATCGTGCCCTATATGCTGCCGGCCTGGACCTTTGCGCTCGCCTGGACGACGCTGTTCAAGAACCGCACGGTCGGCGGACAGGCCGGCTGGATGGAGAGCCTCGGCTTCACCCCGCCGGACTGGCTCGCCTACGGCCAGGTGCCGATCACACTCATCCTGGCGCTGCACTACACGCCGTTCGTCATTCTCCTCTTCGGCTCGGCGTTGCGCCGCTTCGACAGTCAGCTTGAGGATTCGGCTCGCGTCCTCGGTGCCGGACGCGGGGCTATCGCGCTGAAGATCATCCTGCCCCTGATGCGCCCGGCGCTGATGTCGGCGGTGGTGCTGATCTTCGCCAAGTGCCTTGGCGAGTTCGGCGTCGCCTATGTGCTCGGACTGCCGGTGAAGTACGACGTTCTCGCGACCTCGCTGTACCGCTCGATCGGTTCGCGCCAGACCGGCGTGGCCGGGGTGATCGCCGGCGCCATCATGCTGATCGGCATCATCACGATCCTGATCGACGCCTATCTGGTGCGCGAGGCGCAACGCTTCGTCACAGTCGGCGGCAAGGGCGCCATGAACCGGCCGGCGCGGCTCGGCATCTGGCGCTGGCCGGCCACCGGCTTCGCCGCGGGCGTCTACGCCGCCAGCGTCGGCGTGCCACTGCTGACCCTGTTCCTGTCGACGGTCATGCGTGTACCGGCGGATTTTTCATGGTCGAACTTCACCCTCGACTATTGGATCGGCTGGAATCTGCCAACGGTCGCCATGYGCACCGGCATCCTGCTCAGCCCGGACCTGTGGCAGGCGGCGTTCAATACATTATGGATCGTCGGCCTGGCCTCGACCTGCTCGGGCCTGCTCGGCATCATCACCGGGTATGTCGTGGTGCGCACGCCGGTCCGGCCACTCGCCGCCGTCCTGCGCCAGGTGACGTTCATGCCCTATCTCGTGCCGGGCATCGCCTTCGCAGCCGCCTATCTCTCGTTGTTTGCGGTGCCGCGCGGGCCGATTCCGGCGCTCTATGGCACCTCGCTCATCCTGATCCTGGCACTCATCGCCGACCAGATGCCCTATGCCTCGCGCGCCGGCATCTCCGCCATGATGCAACTCGGCAGAGATCCGGAGGAGGCGGCCCAGGTCGTCGGCGCAGGCTGGCTCGCGCGCATGCGCCTTGTCGTCGTACCGATCCAGAAGGGTTCGCTGATGACCGGCATCCTCCTGCCCTTCATCTCCGGCATCAAGGGGCTCAGCCTGTTCGTCATGCTCGCCGTGCCAAGCACCGACGTGCTGACCACCTTCTCGATGCGCCTCGTCGATTATCACTACACGCAGGCGGCCAACGCGGTCGTCCTGATCATCGCGGCCATCGCCTATTTCGGCACTCTGGCGGCGCAGAAGCTCACCAAGACGAACCTGGCGGAAGGACTAGGCAGCTGATGCCCGCGATCATCCTGGAAAACGCCAATAAGAGCTACGGCGCCGGTTCGCCCAACGCAGTGTCGAATCTCGATCTCGAGATCGCCAATGGCGAGTTCATGTGCCTGCTCGGCCCATCCGGCTGCGGCAAGACGACGACCTTGCGGATGATCGCGGGGTTGGAGAACCTCTCCGGCGGCGAGATCCGCATCGGCGAGCGCGTCGTCGACAGCATTTCCAAGGGCCTGTTCGTCGGGCCGGAAAAGCGCGAGCTCGGCCTCGTATTCCAGAGCTACGCGCTCTGGCCGCACTTGACCATCGAGCGCAATACCGATTTTGGCCTGCGCCTGCGCAAGGTGCCGAAGGCCGAACGCGAGGCTCTCGTCACCCGCGTCATGAAGGCGCTCGACATCGAAAAATACCGGGGACGGTATCCGTCGCAGCTCTCCGGCGGCCAGCAGCAGCGTGTGGCGCTTGCCCGCATGCTTGTGGTCAATCCGGGCGTATTGCTGCTCGACGAGCCGCTGTCGAATCTCGACGCCCGACTGAGGCTGGAAATGCGCGCCGAATTGAAGCGCATCCATGCCGAGTTCGGCACCACCATCGTCTTCGTCACGCACGATCAATGGGAGGCGATGACGCTCGCAACCACAATTGCGGTGATGAACGAGGGCACGCTGCAACAGATGGGGACGCCGAACGACATCTATGACCGGCCAGCCAACCGTTTCGTTGCCGAGTTCGTCGGCAGCCCGCCGATCAACATTTTCGAGATCGGCGCTGCCTCGCACGACGTCGTCGGGCGGCACGCGGTGACCTTTCTCACCGCCCGGCTGGGCCCCGATGCCGATATTGGCTCGCTCGGGCTCCGGCCCGAAACCATTCAGATTGCCGACTCGGCCGACGCGGTGCCTCCCGGCAACTTCGCCGACGAGGCGGTCGTGACCGGCATCCTTCCGACCGGTGGCAGTTGGATCGTCGAGCTGACTTCGGGCGGCAAGAAGACATTCGCGACCGCCAACGAGGCGCCGCGCCACAAGGTCGGCGACACGATTTGGTTCCACGTCCGACCGGCAGCGCTGCATGTGTTTTCGCGCGACGGCCAGCGTCTCCAACGTGCCGACGACGTCCTCGCGCACGCGGCTGTCCAATGAACGCCCCCAACGACAGAAAACGGGAGGGATCCATGCTTGTCATGACGAAGGCTGCACTCCGCACCGGCCTGGCGGTCGCCGCGTCGGTCGCTGCAATGGCCGCCATGGCCGAGGATCTGAAGCTGCTCGCGGAGCGGGCGAAGGCCGAGCCGCCGATGACGGTCTACGCCGTTACCGGCAAGATCGTCGATACGGCCAACGCCTTCAACAAGATCTATGGGCTTGGAGTCACCGGCAAGAAGGTCAGCGAGGCAGGCCAGGTGGAACTGCTCATTCGGGAGCATCGCGCCGGTGCCGCGCTCGCCTCCATCTCGCTTGCGGCCGACACGGCGTCGGTCGCGGCCGAGTTGCTGCCGAAGAAGGTCGTCACCTCCTACGTGCCCGACGACGCGGCGAACCTGTTGCCGAAAAATGCGCGGGATCCGCTGGTCTTCGTCACCGATCCGCATGTCTGGAGCTATAACGGCGCGGCATCGCAATCCTGCCCGGTCAAGAACGTCTGGGAACTGACCGAACCGGCATGGTCGCGTCTGGTGACCCTGATGGACCCCCTGGAGAGGCCGGCCTATGCCGACTGGTTCAACCAGTTGGAGACGCACCACGACGCCGCGATGGCCGCCGCATATGCGACGCATTTCGGCAAGCCGTTCGACAAGCGGCAGGGCTCGGCGACCTCCGCCTGGGTGAAGGCGCTGGCCGCCAACGGGCCGCTCATCGCCGATTCGACCGCTGTCGCCGCCGCCGTCGGCGCGCCCGGACAAAAGCAGCCGTTTTTTGGCATGGTGCCGGTCGCCAAGTTCCGCGACAATATCGACAAGAAGTTCAGCCTGACGATCTGCCGCGACATGCAACCCTTCGCCGGCATGCTCTATCCCAGCATGGCTGTCGTTGCGGCCGGCACGAAGAGCCCCAACACGGCGAAGCTGTTCATCAACTACCTGCTGACCGAACCGGGACTGGCGCCGCAACTCGTCGACGGGAAGGTGCCGACGCACCCCAAGATCGCCTTGCCCGCTGATGAGCCCTCGGGCATCGGCCGTTCCCTCGACCGGATGATGGCGTGGGATCTGGCGTCGTCCGTGAGCGACCTGGAGCGCCGCCAGGATTGGCAGGACCTGTGGCGCGTCAACCTCAGGCGCTGACGGCGCCCTGCACGCGAACCCAACAAGCAAGCGGCGCGGGTGCAACAGCTCGCAAGCCGCACAAGGGAGGAACGACCATGAGCGCCTACTGGAGAGCACCGCTGCTGGCCGTCGCGTTGGCAGCCGCCGCCACTCCGACCATCGCCGCCGAGCCGCTCGACCTCAACAGCCTGATCGCCGCGGCCAGGAAAGAGCCGCCGATCACGATCTACGACAGCACCGGCAAGATCGTCGACATGGCCAAGGCGTTCTCGGCCAAGTACGGGCTCAGCGCCACGGGGCAGAAGGTGTCGGCCAACAGCCAGCTCGAAATGCTGCTGCGCGAGAGCCAGAGCCGCAACGTCAAGGGAGACGTGGCCCTGTTGACCGACACGCCAGCCGTCATCGGCCAGATGCTGCCGGCCAAGGTGCTGGAAAGCTACCTGCCTGCCGACCTCGCCGGCGAGATCCCGGCCGGCTATCGCGATCCGCTCGCCATTTCGGTCAACGCCAATGTCTGGGCCTACAACACCGAAATCCACGGAGCCTCCTGCCCGATTTCCAATGTCTGGCAGCTGACCGAACCGGAATGGAAGGGTCGCGTCGCCTTCATCGATCCGCTGACCAAGGGAACCTATACTGACTGGTTCAACCAATTGGCCCAGCACGGCAACGAGGCGCTCGCTGCCGCCTACAAGGCGCACTACGGCAAGCCGCTGGTCCCGCAGCAAAAGACCGCTGCCGCCGAATGGCTCGCGGCTTTGGCGAAGAACGCGCCGCTCGTGTCCGAGAATGACGACCGCATTTCCGACGCAGTCGGGGCGCCCGGGCAGAAGGCGCCGTTCATGGGGCTGCTGAGCTCCGCCAAGTTCCGCGACAACGCCGACAAGGGCTACAAGCTTGGCCTTTGCAAGACGCTTCAGCCTTGGGTCGGCTGGAGCTACACCAAGCTTGCGCTCATCGCCAAAGGCACCAAAAGCCCAAACGCCGCCAAACTCTTCGTCCGCTACATTCTGACGGAAGAGGGGCTGATGCCGCAGATGCAGGATGGCAAGCTGCCGACCAGCAAGGCGATCCCGGTCCCCAAGGACGAGCCATCGGGTGTTGCCGTCGTGCTGGACCGCCTGTTTCCCTACGACGCCAAGACAGGCCTCGACGACTGGGACAAGCGGCAGGATTGGCAGGATTTTTGGCAGATCCACTACAAGCGCTAACACACCGCGCCCCTTGAGCCGGAAGTCCAGACAATGCTGCATACGACGATCGCCGATATTGCCCGCAAAGCCGTTCTCGCCGTTCAGGAGCCGCTCACGACCGCGTTTCGTGCCGGCATGGTGGTCGATTTCAAGCGCGACCGGCACGACCCCGTCACCGAGCATGACCGCCGCGCCGAGGCGGTGATCCGCGATCTCGTGTTCCGGGAGGTTCCCGACTCGACCTTTGTCGGCGAGGAAGGCGGCTCGGTCGGGAGCGGCGCGGTGCACTGGTATGTCGATCCGATCGACGGTACGGCCAATTTCGCCAGCGGGATGGCGTTCTGGTGCACGTCGGTGGCAGCGGTGGTCGACGGCGAGACCGTCGCCGGGGCCATCCTCGATCCGATCGGTGGCAACCTGTTCCTCGCCGATCGGAACGGGGCCTGGCTCAACGGGCAACCGCTCGCCAGTCGTGCCGCCCCCGACGAGGCCAACGCCGTGCTGATCACCGGCTATCCGGTGCCGCGCGACTTCCGCAACGACGGCGAAGCGGTCGCGCTCGGCCGTTTCGGCGAACTGACACGCACCTTCGCGACCCTGCGACGACCGGGTAGCGCCGCACYCAGCATCGCCCATGTCGCGGCCGGCTGGGTCGACGCCGCCGCCGGTTTCGGCGTCAACGCCTGGGACGTCACCGCCGCCATCCTGATCCTAGAGAAGGCGGGCGGCCGCTACACCCCGCACGACCTCGGCAAGGTGGGGCCGACCGCGCCGGCGTTCCTCCACCCGGGCTATGTCGCTGTAGGCGCAGGGGCGAATTATCCGACGCTCGATCGCGTCGCGCGCGAGATCTCCGAAGGGCGAAGGCGACGCGTCGCCTAGATGGCCGTGCCGTTGCGGCGGCGCGGTCACCGCAGGAGTGGACTGCGTCATTGCATCTGCACGAGCGGCTGCGAGCGAGCGATAGTGAACAGCTGTGCAAACTCATTCGATCCGGAATTGGCGAGTACCCCTTATGGCTCCGACAAGAGACGTTGCTGCCCCTGAAATGCCCACGCCCCGCTATGACCGGCCGCACATCTCGCGCGTCTACGAGAACCTGCCCGGCTATGGCATCGATCTCTATGTCGGCGGGCGTGAAGGCGCATCCGATATCCCGCTGCTGAAGCGGCACGGAATCACCACGGTGCTCAACTGCGCCGTCAATCTCGACTTCAACTACGTGGCCGAGCCGGCACCGGACGCGCTGAACGACGTCGATTTCGGGCATGCCCCGATCCGCTACTACAAGCTTGGTATCGTTGACGGACCGGGCAACCCGCAAACCATGATGCTGGCCGGCTATTTTCAGCTGAAGGGCGCACTCGACCAGATTCTGCCGGAGAAGCCGTCCTATTCCGTCCGCGAGCGCGGCAATGTGCTGGTCAGCTGCCGGGCCGGGCGGTCGCGTTCCGTCATCCTGGTGGCGCTGTTTCTGCATCTGCGTCTCCCAGCGGAGTTTCCCACCCTGGAGGACGCCATCAATTACGTTCGCGGCAAGCGCGAACTCCGTCCCGACGAGTGGCATGAGACGCCCAAGCCCATGCTGATCGCCGCCGCCGCACGGACTGCTCGCTGGGCGCGCATGATCGAGGACGACATCGCCGCGCATCCGGAAAAGCATGGCCCCCTGCCGGAGTTGGCTGATTGAACCCAACATACCGCATCGCCGTCATCGCCGACCCGCATGTGCATGACGTCGCCTGGCGACCAGCGGGGGCGGGGCTTACGGGCGCAGTGCGCAGCTGGGCAGATACCGCCGCGTCCACCCGCGTATTCAACGAGAGCCTTCCTGCCTTCCGCGCCGCGCTCGATTGCGCTGTTGCGGAAGGCGCGAGGCTTGTCATCGTTCCCGGCGATCTCACCGACGATGGTCAGCGGCACAATATCGAAGTCGCCGTTGCGCTCATCGCCGAGTACGAGCGTCGCCATGGCCTGCGCGTATTCATGACACCCGGCAATCACGATTTCTGGGCGCTGAAGGGCCGGCCGCAGCGCAAGGAGTTCGTCGGGCGCGACGGCAGCCGGGTCATCGTCGGGAGCCACGCCGCACCGAATGGCGCCGCGATCTCGTCGCCGGAGACTGCCATGCTCGGCGCGCCTGAGGCGCTGACGCTCATGGCCGATCTCGGCTTCCAACCTCGCACCGACGACCTGCATTTTGAAACGCCGTTTGGCAGCGATGCCCGTTGGAGCTCGCGAACGGTCCGTGCCGCCAGCCCTGACGAAGCCACGAGCTTTGAAATGATCGACGCATCGTATCTGATCGAGCCCGTTGCGGGGTTGTGGCTGCTCTCCATCGACGCCAACATCGTCGCGCCGCGCGACGGGGCAACTGATCTCGATGATCCCGCGCAGATGCTCGATCCCTCGGATGGCGGGTGGTCTGCGGTGTTGCGCACGCGCCCGCATCTGCTCCCCTGGATGCGCGACGTCGCCGAGCGAGCGCGGCGCGGCGGCAAGGCTCTCGTCGCATTCTCGCATTATCCGGTGCTGGACGCACTCGCCGGCGCCTCGGCATTGGAGTGCGCACTTTTCCCAAGTTCCGGCCTCGCCCGGCGCGCGCCGACCATGGAGGTGGCGCGGTGCTTCACCGAGACCGGCGTGCGTCTTCACCTCTCCGGCCATCTGCACGTGAACGATACCGCCGTGTTCCGGGACGAGTATGGGGGCTTCTTCAACATCGCCGTGCCATCGCCGGTCGGCTTCGCACCGGCGATGAAGCTGCTCGATGTCACCACCGACCACGTGCGGTTACGCACCGTCCGTCTCGACGACGTGCCCGGTCACGATGCCGCGTTCGACGACTATAGCCGCGAGGCGGGCGCCGCTGGCGATCCGTCACCGAAGGCTGTCAGCGCCGGYGGCCATCTTGGCTTTCTCGACCGTCATCTGTGCGCCCTCGTCGGCGCCCGTTACATGGCACGCGAATGGCCGCGCGATATGGCGGAGTTCGCACGCACCCACCGCTTCGCCGATCTGGAGAGACTGCTCTGGCCACAGGCAACGCCGGCTGCCAGCACGGGTGACATAGCCCTGACCGCCCTCGCCGAGGACTGGTACCGCTTGCGCAAGGCAGCAGACCTCGCGCTCGATCTGGTGCCTGAAGCGCGCCTTGCCGTCTATCGCCGCTGGATCGGCGAACTGCATCATGCCGAAGCCATGGGGCTGGCGGGGCGGTTCATCGCCTTCATCAGCCTGCTCGGGCGCTATCTCGACCGCATGCCGACCCTTGATGTCGCGCTGGATCTCAAGGCGCTCGTCGTCACGCCGTCTCAGGGGCGGACACTGCGCCGCCAGACCGTCTGAGCCGGCAGGTTGATGGGGCCTTCGACCAGGCAGCCGCCCTCCAGGATTGCTGCGATATGGTCGGCCATGGTGTCGAGCGGCTGGCGGAAGGTCGTCAGCTCGTAGGCAGCCCAGCCGGCCTGCGGTATATCGTCGAAGCCGATGACACAGAGATCCTCGGGGACGCGCCGGCCAAATTCCTTCCGCGCCGCATCCATGAAGCCCAATGCCAGCAGGTCGGTGACGCAGAAGACGCCATCCGGCCGCGCCGCCGAGGCGAAAAGCTGACGCGCCGTCTCAGCGCCCGTGGCGTAACCCGTCGGGCCGAAACGGCACAGCTGCACGTCGACCCCGGCCTTGGCGGCAGCAACCGAAAGACTGACTTCACGCGCCACGATGCTGGGCGTGCCGGCGGTCGAACTGACGACAGCGATGCGCTCGCAGCCAGCGCGCCGCAGCATCATCAGCGCCTCGGCAGCGGCGCCGGAACTGTCGACGAGGATCTGCTGGGTTCCTTCGAGCAGATCGTCGCGATTGATCAGGATGACGCGCTGGCCGTTGGCGACGCAGGTCTCCACGAGCGAGGATGAAGGACTGCCCGACACGACCACGGTGGCGTCCGCGCGGTAATTGAGCGTCTGGCGTAACGCGGCCTCTGTCGCTTCCGCCTGCCCCGCTGTGTTCAAGACCATCACGACCTTGCCCATGGCTTGCAGCCGCCGCGTCACCACATCGAGCAAGGCCGACTGGTAAGGCGTGGCGATTTCGCCGATCAAAAGGCAGACGATGCCGGATTGCTGGCTGGTCAGGCCGCGAGCCAGATGGTTGACGTGATAGCCGAGGTCTGCGGCTGCCCGGAGCACCTTGGCGCGCGTCGACTCCGACACGCTGGCGCCCTCGGTGAAGGTGCGCGACACCGCCGAACGCGACACGCCGGCGCGATCGGCGACTTGCTGGGCGTTGATCGGCGGACGAATCGGCTTGTTCATAGGGAACCCTTTGGCGCGCTCCTGTGCAAATTTGCACAGGGCTCCCAAAAATGGAACCGAACGAGGTCTCCGCCAGCAGAAATTATTGTTAGATCGTAATAATTTCTGCTGAACGCAAGCATGTGCAGACGGCTAAATATCTCCGCGTTTCAAGCGCCACTTGCCGAGGCGTCACGGCCCGGAATCGGACATCCGTTACGAGCGGTCCAGCCGTGCTCGCCGCGCGCTCATCGCGCCATGCTTTCGATCGATGCGGAGGCCTTGATGTTGCCGTTGCAAAGCAGAAAGCCGGCGGTCCCGACCGGTGTCATCCCTCTGATACGGGCTCGATCTCCAGCAGAGCGGCAACAGGCTCGGCATCAGGACGAAGACGATCCCGGAAGCGTCGAGAACGAAGGCTGCGATGAAAATCGGGCCGAGACAGGCTCCCACCCTCCAAGGAGCCACAGGCGCACGGCCTCCATACGGTCGAGGAAAGGCCGGTAAATTTCATTCGCCCGCCACCGCATCGTGTGCGACAGCCGTCCCCCAAGATCGTGACCGATTCTCTCGCCGATGCTCGCACTCGATACCGAACTGTTCCTTGCTCTCAATGCCGGGCCGAGCCCAAGCTCTTATGTCGCTCTTTTCGCGATAGYGGTCACTCGCTTCGTGATTCTCCTGATTCCCTGCTACATCGTCGTCCTGTGGATCCGCGGCTCTCGAAGGCGGCGCCTTCTCGCCTTTGCCCTCACTCTCGCCCTGGTCATCGCAATGACCATGAGTTTTGTGATCGGGCTCATCGCCTTTCGGCCTCGTCCTTTCATGGTCAACCTCGGGCACAGCTTGGTCGATCACCGCTCCAGCGCCTCCTTCCCGAGCAATCACGCCCTCGCCTTCGCGGTGGTTGTGGCTGTGCTTTCCTTGGTGCGGCAATACGGGGTGGCCTGCCTTGCTGCCGCGATTGGTGCGCTCGTAGGCTGGTCGCGCGTCTACGTCGGCGTCCACTACCCATCCGACCTCTTCGGCGCGATTATCGTGGCCATTCCAGCGGCCTTGATCTCGCTCGCGGTGACAGCGAGACACGGTGGGTCAATCATCGCAGCGGTCGAGGGCCTGCAGCGCAGATTGCAGACCCGCCTGACGCGAACCAGTCGACGCTGAAAGGGCAACATCCGCGGACATCATCGGCCACCGCGTCGGCATCTCGGTTCAGGTGACGCGCTCTGAAGCCAATTGCCTCCTTTCGGCGACACGCCCGCCTGATCGGGATAGCGTCTAGCATGAGCCTGAGAGCCACATTCCCGTTTTCGGGCCGATACTCTAGGTTTCCCGATCGTGCCGACCGAGGTGATTCATGTTCGAAGCCGTGAAAGATAAAATCGAAGCGGAGATCGTCGCGCTGGTGAGCCAGAACCAGCATCTCATCACGGACTTCGTGGGGCAGAAGGCCTCCGGTCTCATCAACGACGACGCTGCAATGACCGGTTTCGCCCTCAAGCTCTACGGCATGTTGCCGACCATGCTGAGGTCGATCGTCGGTCAGGACACCTTCACGGCCTTCGTGCTCGACAATCGCCAGCGATTGATCGCGGCAATCACTGCGGCAACGCAGGCACCCAACGAAAAGAAACCCTGATGCCCTCGCCTCAGGCCTCAGCGACTGCCCGCGTAGCCGCGGGAGCCCGCAGTGCGATTCTGTCCGCGCGCATCTCGCTACGCCTCTGTTTTCTTCCCTAAGCTCGCTGTCGCGCAGATTTGATATCAGCCGATCTGATGGGCATCCCAGGACGCCCCCATCCGACGGCACCTGCGCGCTTGAGTGGTGGTGTTGGCACACCACTCAAGGGAGGCGTCCGTGGAGCAGGGCGGCACGATCGGTCCGCGTCACGGACCGCCAGGGCCGCGCCGTCACGTATCGACGGTCGCGTTCAGTGCGTTGCTCTGGATGAAGTCGCGACGGGGTTCGACGACGTCGCCCATCAGCTTGACGAAGAGATCGTCAGCCTCGTCATTCTGGTCGTTCTTGACCCTGAGCAGCGAGCGCACGTCGCGATCGAGTGTCGTCTCCCAGAGCTGCTCGGGGTTCATTTCGCCGAGGCCTTTGTAGCGCTGCAGCGAGACGCCCTTCTTGCCGATGGCGCTGACCGCGTCGAAGAGATCGCTCGGGCCATTGACGATGTGATCATCGCCCTTGCGGCTGAGCACGCCCGGCTTGGCATAGGCTTCCTGCAGCGAGACGGCTGCCGCAGCGAGCTTGCGCGCTTCGGCGCTCGCAAGCAGGCCGGCATCAAGTACCGCGACCTGCTTCACGCCGCGCACGAGGCGCGAGAAGGTGAAGCTGCCGTCCTCCACCCGGCCTTCCCAGCCGCGCTCGAGATCATCGGAGATCGCGTCCAGCCGCCGCGCGACATAGGCCGCGGCCTCGCTGGCCTGCGCATCGCTCTCGTTGGTCAGCGGATGTAGCGCGCCCGCGATCGCCATCTGCTCGACGATGCGCCGATCATAGCGCGAATGGAGCTGCGACAGCGTGTTGCGTACGCCGCGCGCCTCGTCGATCAGACTGCGCAGGTCGGGACCGGCGCGCTCGATGCCGTCTCCTGTCCGGAAAACAGCACCGTCCAAGGTCGAGTCGACGAGGTATTCCTCGAGCGCGCGCTCATCCTTGAGATAGGTCTGCGACTTGCCGCGCGCCGCCTTGTAGAGCGGCGGCTGGGCGATGAAGAGATGCCCGCGCTCGATCACCTCCGGCATCTGCCGGAAGAAGAAGGTCAGCAGCAGGGTGCGGATATGGGCGCCGTCCACGTCCGCGTCGGTCATGATGATGATCTTGTGGTAGCGCAGCTTCTCGATGTTGAATTCCTCGCGGATGCCGGCTCCGAGCGCGATGATCAGCGTACCGACCTGCTCGGAGGAGAGCATCTTGTCGACGCGCGCGCGTTCGACATTGAGGATCTTGCCGCGCAGCGGCAGCACTGCCTGGTATTCACGGGCACGGCCCTGCTTGGCGGAGCCACCGGCCGAGTCACCCTCGACGATGAAGAGTTCTGATTTGGCGGGGTCGCGCTCCTGGCAATCCGCGAGCTTGCCGGGCAGCGAGGCGATGTCGAGCGCGCCCTTGCGCCGGGTCAGATCGCGTGCCTTGCGGGCCGCTTCGCGGGCCGCGGCAGCTTCCGCCACCTTGCCGACGATGGTCTTGGCTTCATTCGGGTGCTCCTCGAGCCAGGTCGAAAGCGCCTGATTGACGATGTTCTCGACGACGGGACGCACCTCGGAGGAAACCAGCTTGTCCTTGGTCTGCGAGGAGAATTTCGGGTCCGGCACCTTCACCGAAACGATCGCCGTCAGACCCTCGCGGCAATCGTCTCCTGTGAGCGAGACCTTTTCCTTCTTCATCATGCCGGAACTCTCGGCATAACCGGTGATCTGGCGAGTCAGCGCAGCACGAAAGCCGGCTAAGTGCGTGCCGCCATCCCGCTGCGGGATGTTGTTGGTGAAGCAGAGCACGTTCTCGTGGTAACTGTCGTTCCACCACAGGGCGACATCGACGGTGATGCCATCCTTTTCGGCGCCGAGAACCACCGGCTTGTCGACGACGGGGGCCTTGGCGCGGTCGAGATAGCGCACGAAGGCCTCCACGCCGCCCTCATATCTCAGCTCCTCACGGACGACCTCGGCATGGCGTGCGTCGGTGAGGACGATGCGAACGCCCGAATTCAGGAAGGCGAGTTCGCGCAGGCGATGCTCGAGCGTCTTGTAGTCGAACTCGACCATCGTGAAGGTCTGGGTCGAGGGCAGGAAGGTGACTTCGGTGCCGCGCTTGTCACCGGCCGGGCCGACAATGGCGAGCGGCGCGACGGCGTCGCCATGGTGGAACTCCATGAAATGCTCTTTACCGCCACGCCAGATGCGCAGCTTGAGCGAGACCGAGAGCGCGTTGACGACGGAGACACCGACGCCGTGCAGGCCACCCGAAACCTTGTAGGAATTCTGGTCGAACTTTCCGCCGGCATGGAGCTGGGTCATGATGACCTCGGCGGCGGAAATGCCCTCCTCGCTGTGGATATCGGTCGGGATGCCGCGCCCGTTATCGGTGACCGTGACCGAGCCATCGGCGTTCAGCGTGACAGTGACGAGATCGGCGTGCCCTGCCAGCGCCTCGTCGATGGCGTTGTCGACCACCTCGTAGACCATGTGGTGCAGGCCCGAGCCGTCATCGGTGTCGCCGATATACATACCGGGGCGCTTGCGCACCGCATCCAGGCCTTTGAGAACCTTGATGGAATCGGCGCCATAGGCAGCGTCTTCAAGGTCGCGGGCAGCATCACTCATGTCGGGGTCCTTCAGCGGGCGAGGCTATGCCCGCGATCGTCTTGATTCGTATCATGAATATAGGCGGGAACGGTGGCTTTTTCACGCGCGTACGCGTACGTGCGCGCAGGGGCAGCCCCGGCGCATCGTGACGGGACTGCCCCGCTATCCCCGAAAGCCCGCGATCGCATCGGCGAAGACCGCGCCATACTGGGCGAGCTTGCGCTCGCCGACGCCCTCGATCCCGCGCATCTGATCGAGCCCGAGCGGCCGCTCGCGCGCCATGGCAATCAGCGTGCGGTCGGTGAAGATGATATAGGCCGCCACGCCTTCCTCGCGGGCAATCGTCAGCCGGAGCTGGCGCAAATGCTCGAACAGGGCAGCGGTGCCTTCATCGAGCCCATCGGCCCGCGCGCCACGCTCGGCAGGGCGACCGCGCCGTACGGGGAGGGCATCGGCCCTGAGCGCGATCGGCTCGCGTCCGAACAAGATGTCTTCGCCCTTCTCCGTCAGGCGGAAACCGCCATGTTCGGTGCTGGCTTCCGCGAGCGCGCCGGCGGCGAAGAGCTTGCGGGTCAGGGCTGCCCAGGCGGCCTTGGGCTTGTCGTTGCCGACGCCGAAGGWCTTCAGCCCGTCATGGTTCTGGCGGCGGACCGCTTCGCTCATCGTGCCGGTCAGGATATCGGCGAGATGCCCGGCGCCAAAGCGCTGTCCCGAGCGCGCCACTGCCGAGAGCAGCTTTCGGGCATCCAGCGTGGCATCCTGGAGCGTCGCCTCTCCAGCACAGAGATCGCAGCGGAATTGTGCTTCCCGATGCCGGCAAGGCGGCGTCTCCTCGCCGAAATAGGCAAGCAGGGAAGAGCGCCGGCAGAGCGCCGACTCGCACAGGTCGGTCATCGCGCTGAGACGCCTATGCTCGATGCGCCGGCGCTCGTCGTCGATCGCTTTCTCGTCGATCTGGCGGCGGCGCAGCGCCATGTCCTCGACGCCGTAGAGGGTGAGCGTATCGGCCGGCAGTCCGTCGCGGCCGGCGCGGCCGATCTCCTGATAATAGCCCTCGATCGAGCCCGGCATGTCGGCATGGACGACGAAGCGGACATCGGGCTTGTTGATGCCCATGCCGAAGGCGATGGTGGCGCAGATCACCACACCATCCTCCTGCAGGAAGAGGTCCTGGTTGCGGTTGCGCTCCTGCTGCTCCATGCCGGCATGATAGGCAAAGGCCTTGTAGCCCTGCTCGCGCAGGCCTTCGGCGAGGCGCTCGGTCCGGCCTCGCGACGAACAATAGACGATGCCGCTGCCGCCGCGATGTCGCTTCAGGAAATCGGCGATCTGGCGCCGCGGCTGGTCCTTCGGGGCGAAGGCGAGCTTCAGATTCGGCCGATCGAAGGAATGAATGACGGTGACAGGCGGCTTCGGGAACAGCTGCTGGGCGATGTCATCGCGCGTCTGCCGATCCGCAGTGGCCGTCAGTGCCGTGACCGGGACGCCGCCGAGCGCCTCGCGAACCTTGGCAAGCAGGCGGTATTCCGGGCGGAAATCATGCCCCCATTGCGAGACGCAATGCGCCTCGTCGATGGCAAGCCGGGCAACGCCGAGCCTGCGCAGCCGAGCGACCAGTCCCTCCCCCGCCAATCGCTCCGGCGAGACGAAGAGCAGACGCAGGTCGCCGGCGTTGAGCTTCGCCCAGGCGTCCGCCGCCTCGCTCTCGCTGTTCATCGAGTTGAGCGAAGCCGCCGCGACACCGGCCCGCGTCAACTGCCCGACCTGATCCCGCATCAGCGCAATCAGCGGCGAGACCACGAGCGTCAGCCCGCCCGTGACCAGTGCGGGCAGCTGATAGCACATCGACTTGCCGGAGCCGGTCGGCATCACCGCGAAGACGTCGTTTCCCGCCAGCGCGGCCGCGATGACCTCCCATTGTCCCGGGCGGAAATCGTCATAGCCGAAGACGGATTTCAGCGTCGCGCGCGCCTGTGATTCGCGAGATTGCGGCATGCCGAAGGGTTTGCCCGAGGCTGGCGGCAATGGCCAGCCCCAAGCCGCGACCATCCTGGGGGCGATGGAGCTGGTTTTCAGCCCCTAGCGGCGATAGCAGCCGCCGCACCGGCCATGACGCCGCCAGTCAGGCGATTGATCCGACGCATCGCCGTCGGGCTCGCCACCAGCCGCCGAGCCCGATCCGCGGCATAGGCATAGGCGAGCATCGTCGAGCCTATGATCAGGGTCAGCAGCAACGCAACCTCGACGAAGGCGAGCATCGTCATCCGGCCGAGATCGACGACAAGAGGCAGGATCGACAGGAAGAACACCATGACCTTGGGATTGCCGAGCGTCAGCGCGATGCCGCCGAAGAACAGCCGCAAGCCCTCCCCGCGGGCACTCGGCGGCTGACGCGGCGCCTCGGCCGGGGCGGTCCAGAGTTTCCAGGCGAGATAGAGCAAATAGGCACAGCCGGCATATTTGATCGCGACGAAGAGTCCATGGAAGCCCTGCATCAGCACCGCAAGGCCAAGCGCCGTGCAGGAGAACCAGATCAGATCGCCTGCGACGATTCCCGCCGCAAAGGGAAGCGAGCGGCGAAAGCCGGTGCCGAGCGAGCGCGCAACCAGGGCAGCGACCGCAGGACCAGGCGAAGCGACCGCCAGAAAATAGACGCCGGCAAATACCAGAAGGCCTGTAAGTTCCATGGGAGCAGCCTCTTCAGAGCAGCGGCAACCCTAGCAGAATGCACCCGAGGCGTCTCATTGCGACGCGTGATCTGACCGATCAGCCCAGCTCAAGCACGTCAGCCGATGGCCTCGACCTGCCCGGATGTCACGGTGAAACACTGCGCCCCTGCCGGCAGATCGGTGAACAACGCCGGATCGGCACCCGTCATCCAGACCTGCGAGCCCAGCTCGCCGAGTTCGGCGTAGAGCGCCGCGCGCCGACGCGGATCGAGATGGGCGGCGACTTCGTCGAGCAAGACCAGTGGCGGAAGCCCGCTCATGCTCCGGACCAGCCTCGCATGCGCAAGCACGAGCCCGATCAGCAGGGCCTTCTGCTCGCCGGTCGAGCCCTGCTCGGCCGGGATATCCTTGGCGGCATGGCGAACGAGGAGGTCCGACGCCTGCGGGCCGACAAGGGTGCGCCCGGCCGCGCGGTCGCGCTGGCGCCCCTGCCTCAGGATGTCGCGATAGCGATCCTCGGCATCGAGTGCCGGCAGCCCCGCCACAAGCCGGTCGATCTCGCCTTCAAGGCCGAGCGCGGCACGGGGGAAGGGAGATGCGTCGTCGCCATTGGCCGCGATGATCATCGCCAGTCGGCCAACCGTCTCGGCCCTCGCGGCAGCCACGGCCACGCCGAGTTCGGCGATCTCCCGCTCGATCGCTTCAAGCCAGGACGACTCTTGCGGAGTGTCCTCGAGGATCCGGTTGCGCGAGCGCAAAGCCCGTTCTAGCGCGTTCGAGCGTGTCGCATGGCCTGGATCGACCGCAAGCACGAGCCGGTCGAGGAAGCGGCGGCGGTCGCCGGCCGAGCCACGGAACAAGCCGTCGAGATCCGGCGTCAGCCAGACCACGCGGAGATAGTCGCTGAAAGCCAGCGCCGAGCCGACCTGGACCCCGTCGATGCGGGCAAGCCTTGCACGCCGCCCGTCGCTTTCGCTGCCAAGCCCGATGCCGAGGCGCGGCCCATCCTCCGCGAGCGCAATCGATACGGCGAAGGAGCCCGGGCCCGCCTGGCGCGCCATGTCGGAGAGATCGGCGCGGCGCAGCCCCCGGCCCGGCGCGAACAGAGACACGGCTTCGAGCAGATTGGTCTTGCCGGCGCCATTCTCACCGACAAGCGCAACGATTTGGCCCCCGATCGCGAGATCGAGGGCCTCATAGGAGCGGAAATCCTGAAGGATCAGGCGCGCGACCGTGGTCAAGATGCGAGCGCGGCCTAAACCCGCATCGGCATCAGCACATAGAGCGCAGACGCACCTTCGCGATCCTGGATCACGGTCGGCGAACCGGGATCGGCAAGCTTGAGGAGGGCCGTGTCGCCATCGAGCTGGGCGGCGATATCCATCAGGTAGCGGGCGTTGAAGCCGATATCGAGCGGGCTCGCATCATAATCGACCTCGACCTCCTCGGTCGCCGATCCGGAATCGGGATTGGTGACCGACAGGGTCAGGCGGCCATCGGCGATGGACAGCTTCACCGCGCGACCGCGCTCGGAGGAGATCGTCGAGACACGATCGACCGAGGCAGCGAAATCGCCCTTGTCGACGGTCAGGCGCTTGTCGTTTCCGCTTGGGATCACCCGCTGGTAATCCGGGAAGGTGCCGTCGATCAGCTTCGAGGTCAGCACCACCGCCTGCGTCGCGATACGGATCTTGGTGGCGGAGAGCTCGACCGAGACCTCGGTGTCGCCATCCTCCAGCAGCTTCTGGATCTCCGCCACGGCCTTGCGCGGCACGATCACGCCCGGCATGCCGGCAGCCCCGCTCGGAGCCGCGGTATCCACGCGGGCAAGCCTGTGCCCGTCCGTCGCAACGGCGCGCAGCAGGCTGCGGCCTTCGACTTCGATGGTGTGGAGATAGATGCCGTTCAAATAGTAGCGCGTCTCCTCGGTGGAGATCGCGAACTGGGTCTTGTCGATCAGGCGCTTGAGCTCACCCGCGGCGAGCGTGAAGCGATGCGCCATCTCGCCCCCGGTGATGTCGGGGAAATCGCCCTCGGGCAGGGTTTGCAGCATGAAACGCGAGCGGCCGGAGCGGAGCGTCAGCCCCGCTTCACCCGTCGTCTCGAGCGAGACCTGGGCGCCGTCGGGCAGCTTGCGCACGATATCGTAGAGCGTATGTGCCGGCACGGTCGTCGCGCCCGGCTCCGGGACATCGGCAGGCACCGTCTCGACGACCTCGATATCGAGATCGGTCGCCTTCAGTTTGAGGCCGGCACCGTCCGCGCTCAGCAAAAGGTTCGACAGGATCGGGATCGTGTTGCGGCGTTCCACCACGCGGTGGACATGACCCAGCGACTTCAACAGCGTAGAACGTTCGACCGTGACCTTCATCGTCTGTCTTCTGGCGTGCTAGCGCCCGAGCAGCGGCTGCGCGGGCGACGGAATGGCCCGCGACATTGCAGGACGCGCGCCGGTGGCGCAAGGGCGCTCTCACAACCGGCCACAGCCAAAGCCGCGCTCGCCTTCAGGGCATAGCGCGGCAGGCAGCTCACTCCTGCAGCATCCGCTTCAGGAGATCGACCTCGTCATGCAGCAGGCGATCTTCGGCGATCGCCTTTTCGATCTTGCGCACGGCGTGCAGCACGGTGGTGTGATCGCGGCCACCGAAGCGGCGGCCGATCTCCGGCAGCGAGCGCGGAGTCAGCGCCTTGGACAGATACATGGCGATCTGGCGCGGCTTCACGACTGCCGCGGTGCGGCGCTCGGAGAGGATGTCGGCCCGGCTGACATTGTAGCGGGTGGCGACCAGCTTCTGGATGTCCTCGAWCTTGACGCGGCGCGGCTCGCGGGTCCGGACCAGGTCACGGATCGCCGCCTCGGCCGTTTCCAGCGTCACCGCATTGCCGGACAAGGTGGCATGGGCCAGCAGCCGATTGGCGGCGCCGTCGAGATCGCGGCCATTGGCGGTGATGACGCGGGCAACATAGGCGATCACGTCGGAATTGACGTGGAAGCTCGAATGCGCCGCCTGCAGCGACTCGAGCCGGCTTCCGAGAATCTTCACGCGCAGCGCCTCGTCAAGCTCGCCGACCTCGACGACAAGCCCGCCGGCCAGCCGCGAACGGATGCGCTCGTCGAGCGCTTCGAGATCATTGGCAAGCCGATCGGCCGCGACCACGATCTGCTTGCCGGCATCGATCAAGGCGTTGATCGTGTGGCCGAACTCCTGCTGGATCGAGCGCCCCTGGATGAACTGTACGTCGTCGACGATCAGCAGGTCGATGCCGCGGAGCTTTTCCTTGAAGGCGAGCGCCGTCTGCGACTTCAGGGCCGCGACGAAACCGTACATGAAGCGATCGGCCGTGAAATAGGCCACGCGTTTGCCATGATTGCGCGCATCCTGAGCAATCGCCTGCAGGAGATGCGTCTTGCCGAGCCCGACCCCAGCATGAAGGTAGAGCGGATTATAGGGGGTCGATCCGGCCGGGGCCGCGGCAATTCGCTCGGCCGCTGCAAAGGCCAGCTGGTTCGACTTGCCGACGATGAAGCTCTGGAAGTTGAGGCGCCGGTCGAGCATCGTGCCGCAGGCGTCAACAAGCTCCTGCTCACAGGGCAGGGACCCGGCCTCCGCCGAGCGAACGGCCATGACGGGCTCGGGCGCCGCCGCACGCGGGGCAGCCATGGCAGCCTCGCGGACCGCGGCCGGAATGGCATCCCGGGCAGCCTGGCGCACCGAAAGCAGGATGCCATTGGCAGCAGGCAACTCGGCCAGGCAATGCGCCCGCAGGCGCTCGGCATAATGCGCCTCCAGCCAGCTCTTCAGGAAACGGGTCGGCACGGTGAGATAGGCCACGCCATCGACGAGGCCGCCGATCTCGACACGCGCAAACCAGCTGGAGAAAACATCCTCGCCGAGTTCGGCACGCAAGCGGCGGCGCACGCGGTCCCAGGCTTCAGTCAGGGAAAGCGCTGCTCCCTCCCCCTGGATGCTCGCAGTCGTGGTCGCGATCACAGACGCCGGCACAGCCTTCGCATCGGTAATCTCGTCCATGGCTTGCCGCTCGAACATTTCGTGCCCCATTTCAATATCAAGAGATGCGCCATCGGCGGCGGCTCTTGGTGGACCGCCTGCCGGAGCTGTTGTTTGGACAAAGGGAATGACGCCCACTCGACGGCATGCGCCGGCGGGTGACAGGCTCTCGATCCATTTCTGATTACGCTTAGAAGGCTCGCCGAAGGACGGAGCCGCTACTTCATCTCAACTCAAACAGACAAAGAGCCGCATCCTCTCCCCTCTGGGGCGTGAGCCAAAAACGCCGTTAATCTTTGGAAACCACCGGAGGTCATTGCTGTCCGCCCGGCGATGAAGGGACCTTACAGGGGCGCCTCGAACGGGGGCAATATCCCAGTCAGCCGGCTTCGGAGACTCAAGCCCTTTCAGAGGCCCCATGACCTATGGGCAAGGCAGGCCCAATAGGTTGGGGAACTTAACGTTTTTTTTACGGCGGAGGCTGCGCGCGGAGCGCGAATCTTTTTTTCGGGAAGCGACGGAGACGCAGGTAGAAGCTCCGGCGATTCCCGACAACAGATTCCTTTGCCCGCTAACGTCATGAAAAATATGGGATTTATTTGCGCGGCCAAAAGGCGAAAAAAGCACCTTTTGGCGCCCTGAAACCACAACCGAAGTCAACCCCATAACGCAGCGGAAAGATTACTGAATCGGCCCCGCAGATGAGATTTTTCTCGTCTGCGGCAGTCAGGCTTGCCTAACGGTCGGTTAACACAGCAAACAAAAAGCCCGACCTGACGGCCGGGCTTTTCTTAGTCCGAAACTGCTCTGCAGAACGCCGCTCAGGAAGCGAGAGCGCTGATCCGATGCGCCAGGCGCGAGACCCTGCGCGAAGCGGTGTTCTTGTGAACGACGCCCTTCTGAGCGGCTCGCATGATCTCCGGCTGAGCGGCCTTGAGCGCCTCCGCAGCGGCACCCTTGTCGCCCGAGGCAATTGCCTCCTCGACCTTGCGCAGGAAGGTGCGCATACGGCTGCGGCGCGCCTTGTTCACCTCGGTGCGCCGCGCGATCTTGCGCGTGGCCTTCTTGGCCGACGTCGTATTGGCCATCGATCGTCCTCGTCTTCATTGCGACCGAACACCCGGCGGATTTGCCTGGCGGGTTCGGGCCGCTACCTTGATTGAAATGCATGTGCGGCGGCGGTTGCTTGCGCTAGCCGTCGCGAGACGCTGGCCTATAGTATCTTGTGCGGGCCGCGTCAACGCCGGAATGGCCGTATCACGCCAGGAGCGCCAGATCAGCCCCTTCGGACCGCCACAGCCTCGATCTCGATCAGGTAGCCATGATGCAGCTCGGGCACCGGCACGACCGAGCGCGCAGGGCGGTGATCGCCGAAGGCCTCAGCGTAGATCCGGTTGAACTCGGGCCAGTTGCCCACCCCGACCAGATAGGCCGTAACCTTGACGACATCGGACGGCGCACAGCCAGCCGCCGTGAGGATCGCGAGCATGTTGGCCAGCGCCTGATGCGCCTGGACGGCGAAGGGCTCGGCCGAGCTATGGCTGCCGTCAGGGCGGGGAGCGAGCTGGCCGGAGACGAAGACGAGGTCCTTATAGGCCACGGCATGCGCATAATGCCCCGCCGGGGCCGGCACCTCGGGCGAGGCGATGGTCTCGATCCTGCTCATGCCGAAGGCCCTACGAAGCGTGCGAAGGCAGCAAGATCGACATTGCCGCCGCTGATGATGACGCCGACACGCTTGCCCGTGACCGGAACCGCCCCGGTGAAGGCCGCTGCAGCCGCAAGGCAACCGGTGGGCTCGACCACGAGCTTCATGCGCTCGGCGAAGAAGCGCATCGTCTCGATCAGCGCCGCATCCGGCACCGTGACGATATCCTCGACGAGGTTCTGGATGATCGGGAAGGTGTATTGACCGAGGAAGGCGGTCTGGGCGCCGTCGGCAATGGTCTTGGGCACGTCGATCTTGACGATCTTGCCGCTGCGCAGGGATTGCTGGCCGTCATTGCCGGCCTCCGGTTCGACGCCGAAGACGCGGATGCCGGGGTTGAGCGCCTTGGCCGCGAGAGCCGCGCCGGAAATCAAACCGCCGCCGCCGAGGGGGACCAGCAGGATATCGAGCGGGCCAGCCTCCTCGATCAGCTCCTTGGCGGCGGTGCCCTGGCCGGCAATGACATCGGGATGGTCATAGGGCGGAATCAGGGAGAGGCCGCGGGTCTCGGCCAGCTCGCGGCCGAGCGCATCGCGGTCCTGGCTGTAACGGTCGAAGAGCACGACCTCGGCGCCATAGCCACGGGTCGCCGCAACCTTCGCGGCAGGCGCATCCTGCGGCATCAGGATGACGGTCGGCACGCCGAGCAATTTGCCCGACAGGGCGATCGCCTGAGCGTGATTGCCCGAGGAGAAGGTGACGACACCAGCACGCTTCTGTTCGGCGCTCAGCGCCGAGATCGCGTTGAAGGCGCCACGGAACTTGAAGGCGCCCATGCGCTGCAGGTTCTCGGCCTTGAAGACCAGCGAGGCCTCGGTGCGGGCATTGGCCGTGCGCGAGGTCAGTGCCGGCGTCCGGTGTGCGATGCCTTGGAGGCGACCCGCCGCCGTCACGACATCCTCATAGGTCGGCAGGACGAGCCCGCCCGTGGCGGAAGGAGCGGCAGCGTTCATCTGGTATCCCTAAGCTTCGAAGAGAACCCCCATCGTGTCAGCAAGCGGGGCTGAGCCGCAAATCAAAGATCGTCGGCCCCGGCATTCGCCCCGCTCATGACTGGGTTCAGCGGTTCTTGAAATCCGGCGGCCGCTTCTCGGAGAAGGCGGCCATCCCTTCCTTCTGATCCTGCGTGGCGAAGAGCGAGGAGAACACGCGCCGCTCGAAGCGCAGCCCCTCGTTCAGGGTGACCTCGAAGGCCCGGTTGACGGATTCCTTGACCATCATCACCGAGGGCAGCGACTTCGCCGCGATCGCCTCGGCCGCCTTCAGCGCTTCCGTCATCAGGTCGGCCAGCGGAACGATACGGGCGACGAGGCCGGAGCGCTCCGCCTCGTTCACGTCCATCATGCGGCCGGTGAGGCAGAGATCCATGGCCTTGGCCTTGCCGATCGCCTTGGTCAGGCGCTGCGTGCCGCCGGCGCCGGGAATGACCCCGAGATTGATCTCCGGCTGGCCGAAGCGGGCATTGTCCGCGGCGATGATGAAATCGCACATCATGGCGAGTTCGCAGCCGCCGCCGAGCGCAAAGCCCGCGACCGCCGCGATGATCGGCTTGCGGCGCTGGCCAATGCGGTCCCACGGCTCGAACTTGTCGTCGAGATAGGTCTCGGGGAAGGTGCGGGACTGCATTTCCTTGATGTCCGCGCCGGCGGCAAAGGCCTTCTCCGAGCCGGTGATGACGATGCAGCCGATGCCGGCATCCTTCTCGAAACCATCGATCGCCGTGTTGACCTCGCCAATCAGCTGGCCGTTGAGCGCATTCAGCGCCTGCGGGCGGTTCAGCGTGATGACGCCCACCTTGCCCTTCACCTCGACGAGAATGGTCTCATAAGCCATGGCGGCCTCCCGGATGATGCTTCGCCTGCAGCATTAGCGGGGGCCGCGGGCGCGGTCCATGCGCGGCCGCGCAAAGGCGGCTTTCGAACCCTGCGGAAGCCGTGCCGCCGACACCGCTCCGCGCGCGATATGACGTTGGCTCAGCGCTTCGGTTGGCAGCGCTCGCAATAGAAAGTCGAGCGACCGGACTGGACGAGCCGCTTCACCAGGCCGCCGCAGCCGGGCGTGACACATGGGTCGCCCTCGCGGTCATAGACCTTGAAGCGGTGCTGGAAATAGCCGAGCGAGCCGTCGGCATGGGCGAAATCGCGCAAGGTCGAGCCGCCAGCGGCCACCGCCTCCTCGAGAACCTCGCGAATAATCTGTGCGAGCGCATGGGCTGCCTCGCGGGGCCGACCGGTTGGCGTCGTGATCGTACCGGCCGCCGCTTCCGGGTGAAGCCCCGCCCGGAACAGCGCCTCGCAGACATAGATATTCCCAAGGCCTGCCACGAGCCGCTGGTCGAGCAGCGCCGCCTTCAGCGGCGCGAGCTTGCCGGCAAAGAGC
>NZ_JBFTZN010000039.1:0-30703 GCF_056406775.1 Allobosea sp. P1_A7 | reverse complement strand
CGACACGGACGCTCTCCTCGCGCTTCGTCTCCGAGCATTTCGGCTCTGGCGTGCAACATATCGCCTTCAGCGCACCCGACATCTTTGCCGCCGTCACGGCGATGCGCGCGGCAGGGCTGTCCTTCCTCGACATCCCCGCGAACTATTACGACGACCTGGAGGCCCGGCACGGACTGGAGCCCGACGTCATCGACCGGCTGCGCGAGCACCACATCCTCTACGACCGCGACGGCGAGGCCGAGTTCCTGCAGGTCTACAGTCACGTCTTCGCCCAGCGCTTCTTCTTCGAGATCGTCGAGCGTCGCGGCGGCTATTCCGGTTTTGGCGCGGTCAATGCACCGATGCGCCTTGCCGCCCAGGCCCGCGAGGCACGCCCGGTGACGGTGCCCCGCCCCCTGCGAGACTGAAAGGCCCGGCAAGGGAAGGCCGGAGCCTGCGCGAAGGCCGAAGCATTCGTGCAGACCCCGGCCCCGGTGAGGCGCCGCAGGGGGAGGAGCACCGCAGCGCAGCTCACTCACCCACGCAGCATGTCCATAGGTGCGGCAAAATAACGGTAGCCATCGCCCGCCTTGGCCAGATTACCGAAACCCGGCCAGGCAAAGTGATAGGACATTACGGGTGTCTTGTTGGCCGCCAGCATGCCGAGCAGCTTCACGCGCGACTGTGCGGCCTGTTTGGGGTCGCTGTCATAGGCGAATTCCATCAGCGGCTTCTCGAGCAGCAGCACCGCGTGGTGGGTCAGATCGCCAAGGAATGCGAAGGTCTTTCCGCCCGAGGACACCATGAAGATGTGATGGCCGGCGGTGTGGCCCGGCGCCGCGATCGCCTGGATGCCCGGCAGGAATTCCTGACCATCCCGGAAGAAGACGATGCGGTCGCGCACCGGCAGAAGATTGGCGCGCGCGTGTTCGACGAAGGCCTTGAGAGGCGAGCCGAGCTTGSTTTCATCCGTCCAGAAATCGAAATCGATCTGGCTGATATAGATCTGCGCATTGGGGAAATTGGCCTTGCCGTCCGCCGTGCAGATGCCGCCGATATGGTCGATATGGGCATGGCTGCAGACGATGGCGTCGATATCCCCGGGCTTGATGCCGGCCTCCTGCAGGCTCTTCTGCAGGCGCCCGGTCGTCGGGCCGAAGGCCTTCGAAAAGCCCATGCCGGTGTCGAACATCACCAGCCGATCGCCAAAATTCACCACCGGAACGTTCTGCTCGAGGACGACATTGTCCTTCGGCAGGAAGTTCGTCTCCAGCATCCTGTAGACCTCGTCCTTGGCGACGCCGACGAAATTCGTGCCGGGGTCCCCGAGCGGCAGCGGCCCGTCGGAGATGACCGTCACCTCGGAAGGGCCGAGCATGAAGCGGTAGAAATAGGGCGCCTGATTGTTGGAGAGCGGCGCCTTGGCGAAGGACATGGCGCCGATCGGCATGGTCGCCCCCGCCGCAAGCGCGACAGCGCCGCTGAGGAAGCCGCGACGGCTGGCACGGCTCGGCAAGATCAGATCCCTGGACATGGCATTCCTCCTGAACGTGACCATCCGGCGTCTTGCGCCGGTTGCTGCTGCTGGGCGTTTCGGATGAGGCGCTCCTTGAAGAGGGCCTCCCGTCCTCACGCCACCTGCGAGGATGCACGTGCCGTTGCGTGACGGCCAATAAGCCTTCGCTCTGGCGCGCATAACCGAAAGCTTGGGCGCCCCCCGGCAAGAGTGTTTCAGGGAGCGCGCGACACGACGCTGATTTCACGTCGTTTCGCTGCGCCCCGCAGCGCGTTGCCGTTCAGCCGTTGCATCGCCGTGCCGGGGGTCTCTGGCCTTCGCACGCCGCGGACGCTACCACCATGCGGCGATCATTCATGGGCCGCCGGGAGAGATGAAGCCGCGATGGATCTGCGCCAGCTCCGCTATTTCACCGCGATCGTCGAACAGGGCTCGTTCTCGAAGGCTGCAACCAAGCTGCGCGTCGCCCAGCCGGCGCTCAGCCAGCATCTGCGCCATATGGAGGATGAGCTCGGCGTGCCGCTCCTGCATCGCGGCACGCGCGGCGTCATCCCGACCGAAGCAGGCGAGCGCCTGCTCGCGCGGGCCCGCTCCATCCTCGCCGAATTCGCCGAACTGCGCGACTCCGTGCGCGGCGTATCGGCCGCGCCCGGCGGCGAGGTCCGCATCGGCCTGCCAGGCACCGTCAGCGAACAGTTCAGCGTGCCGCTGATCGAGGCGGCGCGGGACCGCTACCCCGCGGTGCGCATCCGTATCGCCGAGGCGATGWGCGGCTTCGTGCTCGACTGGCTCCGCCGCGGCGAGGTCGACCTCGCGGTGATCTACTCGACCTCCGACCCCAAGGGCCTCGGCATCCACCATGTCCTGACCGAGGAGCTCTGCCTGTTCGGAGCGCCTTCGCTGAATGCTGTCGCGGCGCCGGCCGGGGGCACCGTCAGCCTGACCGAGGCGGCCAAACTCGATCTGATCCTGCCGGGCCAGGGGCACGGGTTGCGCGACCAGATCGACGAGGCCGCGCTTGGCGTCCACGCCGCCATCAACCCGGCGATCGAGATCGAATCCTACTCGCAGATCAAGCGGCTGGCGGAGCGTGGGCTGGGCTACGGCATCCTGCCCCGCATGGCCGTCAGCGCGCAGGCCAGGGCCGGCATCTTCCAGACCTGGCGGATCGACCGGCCCGCACTCCATCGTAAGGTCTATCTCGCCTACTCGACCGAGCGCCCGATGCCGGCTGCGGCGCGCGCCATCGGCCAGCTTTCCTGGGAGATCCTGCGCGGGCTGGTGGCCGACGAAACCTGGACGGCGACGCTCGGTGAGGACGGTGATCGCCCGGCCTTATACGGCTGATCGCGATTTCCTCTTTGACAGGGCTCGCATCGCGCCCGACCTTCGGCCGGCCATAGAACTCAGCCTGCCCAAGGAAACGCCCGTGAAGATCCGCGCCGCCGTCCTGAATGCCAGCCCAGTCGCCGCGCCCTATGCGCGTTCCAGGCCGCTTGCGATCGAAGAGGTCGAGCTTGCGCCGCCCGGCCCGGGCGAGGTCCTGGTCCGCGTGCGGGCCACCGGGCTCTGCCATTCCGACCTCTCGGTGATCGACGGCAACCGGCCCCGTCCGGTGCCGATGGTGCTCGGCCATGAGGCGGCCGGCGAGGTCGTCGAGCCCGGCCCCGGCGTGAACGACCTCAAGAAGGGCGACCGCGTCATCATGGTCTTCGTCCCCTCCTGCGGCCATTGCGCGCCGTGCAGCGAGGGTCGCCCTGCCCTGTGCGAGCCCGGCAACGCGGCCAATGGCGCAGGCGAGCTGCTCGGCGGCGGGCGCAGGCTCTCGGCCCATGGCCGGGCGGTGAACCACCATGTCGGCGTCTCGGCCTTTGCCGAGCATGCGGTGATCTCGCGCTACTCGCTGGTGAAGATCGAGGCCGATATCCCGCACGAGATCGCGGCGCTGTTCGGTTGCGCGGTGCTGACCGGGGTTGGCGCCGCGGTGAACACGGCAAAGGTCCGCGCCGGCGAGAGCGTCGCCGTCGTCGGCCTCGGCGGCGTCGGGCTGAGCGCGCTGCTCGGCGCTGTCGCCTGCGGCGCCGCCCGCGTGATCGCGGTCGATCTCTCCGAGGACAAGCTCCGGATCGCCCGCGAGTTGGGCGCTACCGACACCTTCAATGCCGGCGATCCCGGCGTCGTCGAGGCGATCCGCGCGGCGACCAAAGGCGGCGTCGACCACGGTCTGGAGATGGCAGGCTCGGTCAAGGCACTCGAGCTCGCCTATCAGATCACCAGGCGCGGCGGCACGACGACCACGGCCGGCCTTGCCAACCCGGCGCACACGCTCGCGCTCGCTCCGGTCAAGCTGGTCGGCGAGGAGCGGACCCTGAAGGGCTCCTATGTCGGGAGCTGCATCCCCGGCCGCGACATCCCGCGCTTCATCGACCTCTACCTGCGCGGCAAGCTGCCGGTCGACAAGCTGCTGACCAGCACGAGCGGGCTCGACGAGATCAACGAGGGTTTTGACGCGCTGGCCGAAGGCCGCACGATCCGCCATGTGATCCTGATGTAGGCATCCGCCTCGAGGCTCATGCCTTGGAGGGCGTCGGCGCGCGCCGCGCCAGCGCAGCCGCAAGCGTGGCCGCGAGCATCAAGGCGGCAGCGACCACTGCCAGCGCCGCGAACCCGGCATGATCGTAGAGCGGCCCGCGTGGTTGGCGAGCCCCAGGCGAAGGCGATGCCGAACAGGCCGTAGCGCATGCTCGATGCCGCCACCATCGCAAGATAGATGGCAGCGACCGAGGCGGGATTCGGCGCGATCTGCCCCCTCTCCCCTTGCGGGAGAGGGTTGGGGTGAGGGGTCGCGCGACGTTGGAAGGTTTGAGGCTTGCGGGGCGATAACCGGCAAGGGCACCGCGCCCCCTCATCCGGCCCTTCGGGCCACCTCCTCCCGCAAGGGGAGAAGGTGGGGCGCAATTYCCTCCCGATAACTATCGGAGAGGGTTTTCGGCGAGGTTCCGGCGCTTCACCGTGAAAGAGTCAGCCGTGCTTGTGGACGATCGTCTTGGTCACCGCGAACTCTTCCAGCGCCATGAAGCCCTTCTCGCGGCCATGACCGCTCTTGCCGGTGCCGCCGAAGGGCAGCTCGATGCCGCCGCCGGCGCCATAGCCATTGATGAAGACCTGGCCGGCGCGGACGCCCTTCGCCACGCGCTGCTGACGCCCGCCATTGCCGGTCCAGATGCCGGCCACGAGTCCATAGGCGGTCGAATTGGCAAGCCGGATGGCGTCGCTCTCGTCCTCGAACGGGAACGCCGAGAGCACCGGCCCGAAGACCTCCTCCTGCTCCAGCCGGTTGCCCCGGGGCACCGGGCCGAACAGGGTCGGCGTGACGTAGAAGCCGCCATTCGGCACGCCCTGCGCGATCTGCCCTTCGGCGAGGACCGGGATGCCCTGCTCGCGGGCCTGGTCAATGAAGCTCTGCACCCGGCCCTGCTGCCTGGCGTTGATCACCGGCCCGCAATCGAGATCCATCTCCGGCGTTCCGGCCCGCAGCGTGGAGAACTGCCTGGCGACGGCGCCGACGAAGGCGTCATAGACGTTTTTCTGGACCAGCACGCGGCTGCCGGCGGAGCAGGTCTGCCCGGTATTCTGCACGATGGCCTTGCAGACGATCGGAACCGCCGCGTCGAAATCGGCATCGTCGAAGACGATCTGCGGGGATTTGCCGCCGAGTTCCAGCGTGCAGCCGATCAGGTTCTCGGCGCAGGCCTTCTGCACCATCTTGCCGACCTCGGGCGAGCCGGTGAACGACATGAAGCCGATGCCGGGATGGGCCGAGAGCGCAGCGCCCGCCTCATGGCCGCGCCCGGTGACGATATTGATCGCGCCATCRGGAAAGCCGACTTCGGAAGCCAGGACGGCCAGCCTGAGCGCCGTCTGGCAGGCCTCCTCCGCGGGTTTGAGCACCACCGCATTGCCCATGGCGAGCGACGCCGTCAGCGAGCGGCCGAACATCTGCGCCGGATAGTTCCAGGGCAGGATATGGCCGGTGACGCCGTGCGGCTCGTGCACGACGCTGACGCTGTAGCCGTTCATGAAGGGGATGACATGGCCATGCACCTTGTCCGCCGCGCCGCCATAGAATTCGAAATAGCGCGCCGTCGCCTCGATATCGGCCCTGGCCTGCGCCATCGGCTTGCCGGTATCCTGCGCCTCGATCCTGGCCAGTTCGTCGAAATGGTCCTGCACCTTGAGCGCAAGCTTCGCAATCAGCCGGCCCCGCTCTGCGGCCGTCAGCTTGCCCCAGGCGCCCTCATAGGCGGCTTGAGCCGCCTTCACCGCATCGTCGATATCCTCGGCCGTGCCGCAGGCGATGCGGGTGAATTCCTCGCCGGTCGCGGGCGCAAGGACCGCCATGGTTTCGCCGGTCCGGCCGTCGACATGGCGGCCATTGATGAAATGCTGCGTCATAGGGTGTCCTTCCGAAGTCAATGCAGGCCTGCGGCTTCCAGCGAACTCGCCGCCAGACCGCCGGCAATCTCGGTCACCTCGCCGCGCTCGATCGCATAGCTGCGCTCGGCGAAGGTCCGGAGCAGGCTGGGATTGGATTCGGTGATGAGCAAGGCGATGTCGGGATGGCTGTCGCGCAGGGCGCGCAAGGCAGCCGCATAACGATTGGCGAGCACGGGGGCGAGCCCCTGGAACGGCTCATCCAGCAGAATGATGCGCGTGCCGACCATCAGTGCGCGCGCCAGCGCAGCCATCTTGCCCTGCCCGCCGGAGAGGCCGGCGGCCGGCCGGTGGCGCAGATCGGCGAGTTCCGGCAGCACCTGGTAGACGCCTTCCAGGCGCCTGGCGATCTCGGCCTCGCGCACCCTCATCACCTCGGCCGGCAGGCGGATATTCTCCTGGATGGTGAATGTCGAGAACAGGCGGCGGTCTTCCGGGGCGTAGCCGATGCCAAGGCGCGGGCGCTCATGCGGCTTGACCTGCAGCAACGGCCTGCCGTCGAAGGAGATCTCCCCGGCAGTCACCTTCAAGAAGCCCATGATGGCACGCAGCAGGCTGGTCTTGCCCGCGCCATTGCGGCCGATCAGCGCCACCGTCGCGCCCTCGGCCAGGGACAGATCGACCTTGCGCAGCACCTGCACGCCCTCGATCTCGGCAGTCAGGCCCTTGATCTCCAGCATGATCAGACTCCCACGCCGATGACGGTCTCGCGGACCTCGGGATGGTTCAGGATCTCGTCGGGCGTGCCCTCATGGGCAATGCGCCCGCCGGCCCAGACGGCGACGCGGCTGGCGTAGCGCGCGACCACATCCATGTCGTGCTCGACGAAGATGGCGGTGGTGGCGCGGGCATCGAGCGCGCGGGTGAGCGTATCCATCACCTGGAACTTCTCGTGGCTGGAGACGCCGCTGGTCGGCTCGTCCATGAAGATCAGCTTCGGTTCGAGCGCGAGCGCGACCGCGATGTCGATGAGCTTGCGCATGCCCTCCGGCAGCTCGCGCACGATGCGGCGGCCGGCCTCCTTCAACCCGACGATGTCGAGCAGCGCCCACATCTCCTCGGTCTTCGGATGACGGTCGAGCCTGAGGAAGGGCGACCATGTCCCCTCCCGGGCGCTGAGCGCCAGCAAGAGGTTCTCGATCACCGTGTTCTCGAGGAAGAGCTGCGGGATCTGGAAGGAACGACCGACGCCGAGCCGGGTGATGGCGCGCGGCGAGAGCGCCGTGATGTCGCTTCCCGCGAAGAACACCCACCCCGCCTGCGGCTTGAGATAGCCGGTGCAGAGATTGATGAAGGTGGTCTTGCCGGCGCCGTTGGGTCCGATGATCGCGATGCGTTCATTGGCGTGGACCTTGAGGCTCGCGCCATTCGCGGCCTGCACGCCGCCGAAGCGCAGCTCGAGGTCCCGGGCTTCGAGGATGAGTGCGCTCATTGGCCCGTCCCCGCCGGCTTGCGGCCCGTCATCAGGCCATAGAGCCCGTTCGGCGCGAAGAAGATGATGACGAGAAGCATCACGCCGAGCACCGCATGCCAGGTCTCGGGCGCGTAGACCGCCGCATAGCCCCGGATGATCTGGAACATCAACGCCCCGAGGAAGGGGCCGACGACGCCGCCTACCCCGCCCAGGATGGCGATGAAGACGAACTCGCCCGAACGGACCCAATAGGCCAGTTCCGGCGTGACATGGCCGGAGACGAGCGCGATGACCGCCCCGCCGAGGCCGGCCAGCAGGCCCGACAGCACATAGGCGCCGAAGAGCACCTTGCGGCTGGAGACGCCGAGATATTCGAGCCGCGTCTCGTTCGACTTGATCGCCTCCAACGCCTTGCCGCCGGGCGAAAGGAGATAGCGCGCGACGCCGAGCGCTGCGAGAACCGCCAGGCCCAGCGTGATGTAGAAGATCCAGAGCTCGAACTCGGCGCGCTCGAGGCTGATGCCGGCGAGCGTGGGGCGCGGGACGCGCTTGCCGTCGGCACCGCCCGTGATCGAGAACAGCTTCTCCAGCAGCGAGAAGAACACCATCGAGATGGCAAGGTTCAGCATGCCGAAGAAGATCGCCCGGTAGCGCACGACGAAGAGCCCGACCAGGGCCGCAAGCAGCCCGGAGGCCGCGGTTGCGACCGGCACGAGGATCAGCACCTCATGGCCGAAGCGGGCCGCCGCCATGAAGGCCACGACATAGGCGCTGAAGGCGAAATAGAGCCCATGGCCGAAGGAGACCTGCCCGGCCCGCAGCAGCACGAGGATGCCGAGCGCCGCCAACCCCTCGCACAGCGCGACGGTCAGGATGACCGTCGACCAGGGCGAGAGCAGCGGGAAGATGATGAGCGCAGCGAGCAGGCCCGCGCCGATGATGAGCTGGCGGGCCATCACACCTTCCTCGTCTGTACGGTGGTGAACAGGCCCTCGGGCTTGATCAGCAGCACCGCGACCATGATCAGATAGGGGATCAGCACGTCGAATTCTGGCGCGAAATAGACGGCGACCGAGCGGCCGAGCCCGATCAGCAGGGCCGCGACCGCCGCGCCCTCGATGCGGCCGAGCCCGGCGGTGGCCGCGACCGCGAAGGAGAGCACGATCATGCCCGAGCCGATGCCGGGGGTGAGCGAGGTCGTGGCCGAGGAGAGCGCGCCGCCAAGCGCGGCAAGCGAGGCCCCGATGATGAAGGTGATCAGGTAGAYCCGCGTCGCGTCGATCCCCATCGCGGTTGCCGCTTCGCGATCCTGCGTCACGGCCACGATGGCACGGCCGAAGGCGGTGCGGCGCAGGAAGAGGCGCAAGCCCACCAGCACGAGAAGCGCCACGACCGGGATCAGGATGAGCTGGTACTGGGTGTAGAAGATGCCAAAGACCTCAATGGTGCCGAGCCAGTTCATCGGCGCATTGGCGAAATAGGGCTGCACCCCGAAGACGACCTTCTGCGCATCCTCGAGGATCATGAAGACGGCGAAGGTGACGAGGAGCTGCAGCACCTCCTCCTTGCCGTAGATCCGCCGCAGCAGCAGGGTCTCGACCAGCCCGCCGACGACGACGCCAACCAGCACGGCTGCGACGATGAAGAAGGGAAAGGCCAGCCAGACCGGCAAGCCCCTGCCTGTCATCGCCAGCACGCCGGCGGCCGCGACATAGGCGCCGATCGCGTAGAAGCTGCCATGTGCCACGTTGAGCACGCCGAGCACGCCGAAGATCAGCGACAGCCCGACCGCGACCAGGAAGATCAGCGAGCCATAGGCGAGGCCGTCGAGCGCCGCGAGAAGGAGCATTTCAGGAGGCATGAACTGGCTTTTCGTCCTTGCGCCACAGGGTTGAAGCGTCATCCCGGCTGCGGCGAAGCGCCAAGGCCGGCATCCATCGCGGGGTCAGTGATCGACGATGGTTCCGGCCCGCCCGGAGTGACGGCAGCAGTTTGGAAGGGGTGAACGGGCTGATCCGGCTTGAACCGGGACAGCCCGCCATCCACCTCATTTCGCGTAGTCGAAGGTCTCGATCGACTTATCCCTCACCAGATCCGGCTTGACCTTGGCGAACCATTCCAGCGACTTCTCGCCGAGCGGCGTCGTCACCAGCTTGCCGGGATAGAGCGCCATCTTGTCGTAGACGGCGAAGGGATAGTCCGGCACGCGCTTGGTGGTGCCGAGCAACTGGTCCTCGAGCCCCTGATGGTCCGAACGGATCGAGATCGTCCCGGTCAGGCTCTTGAACTCGAGCCCTTCGAAGGCCGCGATCACCTGCTCCTTGCTCGGCCATTTTGCGCCCGCGGCCTGGCCTGCCTTCTCATAGGCCTTGGCGAGCCCGATCACGGCCTGCGCCATGTGGAAGGTCGGATAGATCGGGTAGACACCGGTCTTGTCCTTGTACTTCTTCACGAAGGACAGCATCTCCGGCGAGTTCTTGTGCTTGKGGTGCAGCCAGTAATGGTCGCCGCGCCCGCCGATGATCACGCCCTCGGGCAGGACATTGCCGAGGCGCTCCAGCGAGCTCTCCGCGAGCGGCAGCACGAAGGTCGACTGCTTGAGCAGGCCGCGCGCCGCCGCCTGCTGGACGAAGGTGTCGAGATCGCCGCCCCAGGAGGTCGAGAGCACGACATCGGGCCGCAGGGCGGAGAGGCGCGTGATCTCGGTCGAGAAGTCGGGAGCCCCGAATTTCGGGAAGAGTTCGGCAGCGACCTTCACATCGGGCTTCAGCGCCTTCAGCCCGGCCTGGAACAGGGCCCAGGATTCGCGCCCCCAGGCATAGTCCTGGTTGACCACCGCAATCGTCTTGAAGTCCGGCTTGACCTTCATCAGGTAGAGCAGGGTCGACATCATCTCGGCGCCGGCATGAGCCTGCGTGCGCACCGAGTACTTCCACTTGCCCTCCTCGAAGATGGTCTGCGTGCCGCAATCCCACATCACGTTGACGACCTTGAGGTCCTCCGCAACGGGAGCGAGCGCATTGCAACTGCCACTCGAAATCGCGCCGAACATCACCTGCGCGCCCTGTTCCTGCACGACGCGGCGGTATTCCGAGAGCAGCTGGTTCGTGCCGGCGCCCTCGTCGACATAGACCGGCTTCACCGGCACGCCGAGAACGCCGCCGTTGGCGTTGAGCTCCTCGATCAAGAGATCGGCCGCGTTCTTGCCCGGCACACCGAAGACGGAGGCCGGGCCGGAGAGGAAGGTCGCGATGCCGACCACGAGCTCCTTCGGCTTGTCCTGCGCCAGCGCCGGCGCGCCCAGCATCGCAGCAGCGGCAAGCGCCGCCGCCCATTTCATCCTCACCATGGTGCATCTCCCTCATTGCACTGGGGCGCGCTCTTGCGGCGGCGCGTCTCCCGGGGCCGAAAGGGGCGCATAGGCGAAAGAGGCCGACAAGAAGAATAAAGCGATGAAGGCCATAGCGATTTTCTATAGTCCGTCCGCCGGACGCGCTCGGTTCGCCGCGCTATGGATGCCATCGCAAAACTCTATTTGACTTGCGTGGCTCGAAAGGTCCGTTTCGCCCGCAGGACAAGACCAACTGGCTCAACGTGATGACGAATGCTCTCGAAGGAATCCTGGTCGTGGCGCTGGAACAGGCCGTCGCCGTGCCGGTAGCGACCTGCCGGCTGGCCGATGCCGGCGCGCGCGTCATCAAGCTCGAACGGGCGGAGGGCGACTTCTCGCGCGGCTATGACGACTACGCCAATGGCCTGTCCTCCTATTTCGTCTGGATCAACCGGGGCAAGGAATCCTGTCGCGTCGACCTGAAGCAGCCCGACGACCTCGCCATGGTCGAGGCGATGCTGGCGAAAGCCGATGTCTTCATCCAGAATCTCGCGCCTGGCGCGACCGGCCGCCTCGGCATCGGCAGCGCCGAGCTGCGCAAGCGCCATCCGCGCCTGATCACCTGCGATGTCTCGGGCTATGCGCCAGGCACGCCGCATTACACGCGCAAGGCCTATGACCTGCTGATCCAGGCGGAAGCTGGCTTGTCCTCGATCACCGGCAATGAAAGCTCCGGGCCGACGCGGATCGGCGTTTCCATCGCCGATATCGCCACCGGAAACGCCGCCTATGCCGCAATCCTCGAAGCCCTGCTCCGGCGTGCCCGCACAGGCGAAGGCTCGCAGATCGCGCTCTCGCTGTTCGACACCATCGCCGACCTGATGAACGTGCCCTATCTGACCCGGCGCTATGGCGGGATCGAGCCGCCCCGCCTCGGCCTCGCCCATCCCTCGATCGCACCCTATGGCGTCTTTGAACTCGCCGATGGCAACGTGCTTCTGGCCGTGCAGAGCGAGCGCGAATGGCAGGTCCTGGCGCGCGAGGTGCTTCGCGACGAGGCCCTGGCCGACGACCCGCGCTTCGCCAGCAATGTGCTGCGCGTCCGGGAACGGGCCGCCCTCGACGCCGCGATCCAGGCGATCCTGATCGCAAGGCCCTTTGCGGCTGTCACCGCCGCGCTCGACCGAGCCGGGATCGCCTATGGCACGGTATCGAGCGTCGGCGACCTGATCACCCACCCGGCCGCAACGACGCTGACGGTCGAGACACCGGCGGGCCCGATCGAGGTCCTGGCGCCTCCCGCCATCGTCGATGGCAAACGGGCGGAGATGCGGCGCGTGCCGGAACTCGGCGAGCATGAAGCCAGCTTGCGGGCCGAGTTCGCCGCGACAGCCGCCGCCCGTTCAGCCTGAGACAAGCAGCCATGCAAGACCTCGATCACGCCGAGATCCGCGACGCCGTCGCAAAACTCTGTGCCGACTTCCCCGGGGAGTACTGGCGCAAGCTCGACCGCGAGATGGCCTATCCCGCCGATTTCGTCAGCGCGCTGACCGAAAGCGGTTTCCTCTCGGCGCTGATCCCGGAGGAATATGGCGGGGCCGGCCTGCCGCTTTCGGCCGCGACCGTGATCATGGAGGAAATCCAGCGACAGGGATGCAATGGCGGCGCCTGCCACGCCCAGATGTACATCATGGGCACGCTGCTCCGGCATGGCTCGGCCGAGCAGAAGCAAAGCTACCTCCCCAGGATCGCGTCCGGCGCCTTGCGGCTACAGGCCTTTGGCGTCACCGAGCCGACGAGCGGCACCGACACCACCTCACTGCGCACCTTCGCCCGGCGCGAGGGCGACCAATATGTCGTCAACGGGCAGAAGATCTGGACGAGCCGGGCCGCGCAGTCCGACCTGATGCTGCTTCTGGCCCGCACGACGCCACGCGAGCAGGTCGCCAAGCGCACCGAGGGGCTCTCGGTCTTCATCCTCGACATGCAAGAGGCGCTGAAAGCCGGCCTCTCTATCCGGCCCATCCGGACGATGATGAACCATGCCACCACAGAGGTGTTCTTCGACAATGTCCGCGTGCCTGCCGAGAACCTGATCGGTGAGGAGGGCAAGGGCTTTCGCTACATCCTGTCCGGCATGAATGCCGAGCGCATCCTGATCGCCGCCGAATGCGTCGGCGATGCGAAGTGGTTCATCGAGAAAGCCTCGGCCTATGCCAGGGAACGGCAGGTCTTCGGCCGGCCTATCGGCCAGAACCAGGGTGTCCAGTTCCCGATCGCGAAAGCCTACGCCAACATGCGCGCCGCCGAGCTGATGGTGCGCGAGGCAGTGCGGCTCTACGAGCARGGCAAGGATTGCGGGGCCGAARCCAATATGGCGAAGATGCTGGCGGCCGACGCGTCGTTCGAGGCGGCCAATGCCTGCGTGCAGACGCATGGCGGCTTCGGCTTTGCCGAGGAATACGACATCGAGCGCAAGTTCAGGGAGACACGGCTCTACCAGGTCGCGCCGATCTCGACGAACCTGATCCTGTCCTATCTCGCCGAACATGTGTTGGGCATGCCGAGGTCCTACTGAGATGAGCATCGATCTTGACGCCCTCAAGCGCTGGACCGGCAGGACCGAAGAAGCCGCCGACCTGGTCACGCCGCGCCTGGTGCGGAGCTTCGAGGCGACCTTCGCGCCGCATCTGGCGCCCTATGCCGAGGGTGAGGCGCCCCTTGCCCTGCACTGGTGCCTGGCTCCGCCGATCGCCCCGATGGGCGCGATCGGGATTGACGGCCATGCCGCCAAGGGCGAATTCCTGCCGCCTGTGCCGCTGCCGCGCCGGATGTGGGCTGGCGGAACGATCGAGACCATCGCGCCGCTGCGCACGGGCGACGAGGTCACGCGCCGCTCGGTGATCGGCGACATCTCCTACAAGCAGGGTCGCACGGGGCCGCTCTGCTTCGTCGCCGTCGACCACGAACTCGTCACCCCGCGCGGTGTCGCGCTTCGCGAGCGCCACAACATCGTCTACCGCGAGGCCGCAAGGCCGGGCGCGCCGGCCTCCCCCGCGCCGGCACCGGAGGAGCCACGGCCAGCCGATCTGGTCTGGCAGGTCGCGAGTTCACCGGTCTTCCTGTTTCGCTACTCCGCCATCACCTTCAACAGCCATCGCATCCATTACGACTACCCCTACGTGACGGGTGAGGAAGGCTATGAGGGCCTCGTCGTGCACGGGCCGATCCAGGCGACGCTACTGCTCAACATCATCGCGACGCTGTCGGGCGGCGAACCGATCAGGCTGGATTACCGCGGCGTCGCGCCGCTGATCGCAGGCGATGACTTCCTGGTGAAGGCCAGGCGCCTGCCCGACGGCGGCATCGCGGCATGGACGGAAGGGTCCGATGGCCGGGTACGCATGGAAGGCGTCAGCCGCGCTGCGTAGGGCATCGGCCTGAAAAGTGGATACCGGTTTTCGGAAAAGCCGATGCAACGACAAAGCGCTGCAGCATCAGACTGGACACGATAACCGGTCTGATGTTGCAGCCGCTCAGGCCGGTGGAATGAAGGGCTGCGCGATCGCCTGAAAGACCGGCAGCGCTTCCAACCGTGCGGCCTCGGCGGCAAGCGTCGGGTAGTCACCGGGCGAGGCGATCCCGGGATGGGCCTCCATCAGGAATCGCCAGGCCACTGCGAGTGCGATATCGGCGTGCCCAACACGCCCGGCGAACGCACCGCTTGCACTGTGCTGGCTGCGCTCTGTCTCCAGCACGGACAGCGTCGCGAGGATCTGGGCGTGGCAGCGCTCGGCCCAGACCTGCGACACCTCCCGATGCAGCTTCAACTCGTAGAACAGGCTGACGGCCTTCTCGGCGAAGCCCATCGCCAGCCCGGCCGTGCGTACCGCCCGGTGCCGGGCCGGTTCCGTAACCGGGAACAGCCGGCGTTCGGCGGCGACGAGACCGTCGAGATAGTCGAGGATGCCGTGGCTTTCGACCAGCACGAGGCCGTCATCCAGCACGAGCGTCGGCACGCGCGTCAGCGGGTTGTAGGGCCGGATCTTCTCGGCATCGCCGAAGACCGACCAGGGCCGATGCTCGAAGGGCAGTTCGTACAGCCTCAATGCGATGCCGACGCGCCGTACGAAGGGGGAATCATACTGGCCGATCAGGATCATGCGGACGCCCTCCTGGCAAAGCCTGCCATCGGCCGACGCGTCCAGGCAAGCGCGGCGGGAGAACCGCGAGCCGCCCCTCATCTTTGGCGTGGCATGCGCCCGGCACGATGCTAGCCCAAGCTGCGTTTGGACGAAATCATCCAAACGCAGGAAACGTCATCGACTCTAATAGTTTAGAGCATGGTCTATGCGAAAAACCGTTGCTACTCTTTCGCAGCATGCTCTAGCCTCGCGACGTTCAGAACAGATCACCAGAGGCTGGGTCCGATGTTACGCGCAACCGAATTCAGCCGCCGTGAAACCCTGAAGGCCGGAGCAGCCATGGCCGCCGCAGCGACGCTGCCTTCCGGCCTCGCTGCGCAGAGCTCCGCGAAGCTCAAGCTGCGCGTGCTGGCGACCACCGATCTCCATGTCAATGTCGTGCCCTACGATTATTTTCGTGACGCCGCCGACGACACGGTCGGCCTCGCCAAGACGGCGAGCCTGATCAAGCTGGCGCAGGCGGAGGCCAGGAACAGCATCCTGTTCGACAATGGCGACTTCCTGCAGGGCTCTTCGCTCGGCGACTTCATCGCCTACAAGAAGGGGCTGAAGCCCGGCGAGACGCACCCGATGCTCGCTGCCATGAACGCCCTGCCCTATGCCTGCGGCACGCTCGGCAATCACGAGTTCAATTACGGCCTGCCGTTCCTCGAGAGCGGCCTCGCCAAGGCGGAATTCCCGCTGGTCTGCGCCAATGTCACGCGCCCCGAAGGCGCACCGCTGATCGACCCCTGGATCATGCTCGACCAGAGCTTCGAGGACGAGGCCGGCCAGAAGCAGTTGCTCAAGATCGGCGTGATCGGCTTCGTGCCGCCGCAGATCATGCAATGGGACAAGGCCAATCTCGACGGCWAGCTGGTGGCGACGGACATCGTCGATGCGGCCCGCAAGCACCTGCCCGATCTGCTCAGGGCCGGTCCCGATCTGGTCGTCGCACTCTGTCATTCCGGCATCGCAGGCGGCGTTCGCAAGGGCATGGAGGAGAATGCGGCGCTGCATCTCGCCAAGCTCGACGGCATCGACGTGATCCTGACCGGTCACCAGCATCTGGTCTTCCCCGGCGGCAAGGCCTTTGACGGCATCGAGGGCGTCGACAACAAGCTGGGCTCTCTGCACGGCAAGCCGGCCTGCCAGCCCGGCTTCTGGGGGTCGCATCTCGGACTGATCGATCTCGAACTGGAAAAGCGCGACGGGCGCTGGAAGGTTGCCGCCTTCAAGGTCGAACCGCGCCCGATCTTCGAGCGCACGCCGGACCGCAAGATCGTATCGAAGGCCGCCACCGAACAATCGGTGCTCGCAACCGTGAAGGCCGATCACGAGGCGACGCTGATCTATATGCGCGAGCCGGTCGGCTCCACCGCGAGCCCGATCAACAGCTATTTCGCGCTGGTTGCCGACGATCCCTCGGTCCAGATCGTGGCCGAGGCACAGACGGCCTATGTGGAAGGCCTGATGGCGCAGACGCAGTGGAAGGGGCTGCCCGTGCTCTCTGCGGCCGCGCCCTTCAAGTCCGGCGGCCGCGCGGGGCCGAGCTTCTACACGGATATCCCGGCCGGCCCGATCGCGATCAAGAACGTCGCCGATATCTACCTGTACCCGAACTCCGTGCAGGTGGTGAAGATCACCGGCGCCGAGGTGCGCGAGTGGCTGGAGCGCTCGGCCGGCATCTTCAACCGCATCGACCCGGCCAAGACCGAGGAGCAGCCGCTGATCGACCCGGGCTTCCCCCCCTTCAATTTCGATGTGATCGACGGCGTGACCTACCGGATCGATGTGACGCAGCCCTCACGCTATGACGGCAATGGCGCGCTTGTCGCGCGCGACGCTCGCCGCATCGTCGACCTCGCCTATGCCGGCAAGCCGATCGACGACCAGGCCGAGTTCATCATCGCGACCAATAACTACCGCGCCTCGGGCGGCGGGAACTTTCCCGGCACCAGGACGACCGTGGTGCTGGAGGCGCCCGATCTCAACCGCGACGTGATCATACGCTACATCATCGAGAAGAAAACGATCGAACCCAAGGCCGATGGCAACTGGTCGCTAGTAGCACTTCCGGCCGGCGTGAACGTCACCTTCCTGACTTCGCCAGCCGCGGCAGGAAAACTGCCAGCTGATTTGAAGGCGCGACCGGCTGGCGATGGTGGTGACGGATTCGTGAAGTACCGTCTTCTGTAAGACAACCTTACGACATCACGCACAGCAAACAGTGGTTAATACAGAGAGTAAGCTGTCGGCAAATTACCTTACCTTTCCAAACCTCAGTTTAGATGGATTCTAATAACTGTCATCTTCGTTGACAGCGATATTTTTGATGCCAATACGTATTCGCACGACATCAACTGTCGCGCCGAAAGATTTCAACCCAGAGACACGCCATGGCTTTCTCCTTCCGACATCTGGCGTCCGCCCTGATGGCGGGCATCCTCTCGTCCGGGGTTTCGAGCTTTGCGCTCGCCCAGGCGGCGCCGGCCCCCAGCCCCGAGGGAATCGTCGTCTACAACGCCCAGCATGAGAGCCTGACGCGCGCCTGGTCGGACGCCTTCACCAAGGAAACCGGGATCAAGGTGACGCTCCGCAAGGGCAGCGATACCGAGCTCGGCAACCAGATCGTCCAGGAAGGCGCGGCCTCCCCGGCCGATGTCTTCATCACCGAGAACTCGCCCGCGATGGTGCTGGTCGACAATGCCGGCCTGTTCGCCCCGCTCTCGCCCGCCACGCTCGACCTCGTCCCCGACGCGCTGCGTCCGGCCAATGGAAAATGGCTCGGCGTTGCGGCCCGCTCGACCGTCTTCGCCTATGACAAGACGAAGCTGAGCGAGGACAAGCTGCCGAAGTCGATCATGGATCTGGCCTCACCGGCCTGGAAGGATCGCTGGGGCGCCTCGCCGTCCGGCGCCGATTTCCAGGCAATCGTGGGTGCGATGCTCGTCCTCAAGGGCGAGGCGGAGACCGCGACCTGGCTCAAGGCGATGAAGGCGGGCTCCAAGCCCTATCGCGGCAACAGCGTCGCGATGAAGGCGGTGAATACGGGCGAAGTCGAAGGCGCCGTGATCTACCACTATTACTTCTTCGGCGATCAGGCGAAGACCGCCGAGAACAGCGGCAATGTCGCGCTGCATTATTTCCGGCACCAGGATCCAGGCGCCTTCGTCAGCGTCTCCGGCGCCGGTGTGCTGGCCTCGAGCAAGCACAAGCCGGAGGCCGAGGCCTTCGTGAAATGGGTCGCCGGCAAGGGTGGCCAGGACATCCTGAGGACCGGGGATTCCTTCGAGTATGCCGTCGCCAAGGGCGCGGAATCCAACCCCAAGCTCGTGCCCCTGCCGCAACTCGAAGCGCCGAAGGTCGAACCGTCCAAGCTTGACAGCAAGGCGGTCACCGAACTCATGACCAAGGCCGGGCTGCTCTGACAGCCCCTCTGCCGGGCAGCGAGCCGCCATCGCTGCCCGTGCAAATCGAGAATCTTATGAGCACGGTATCCGAGCCCGCTGTCAGCACGTCGCTGCAGAGACACCCAGCCCTGCGGCCGCTGCACGGGCGCCTGAACGAGGCCGTGACGGTTGCAGCCGCGCTTGTCGCCCTGCTCTGCCTGGCACCGCTCGCGTTCCTGATCGCGATCACCATTCAGACCGGCGCGGACACGGTCGTCGCGCTGGTTTTCCGCGCGCGCGTCGGCGAACTCCTGCTGAACACGCTGCTGCTCGAGCTCTGCGTCGTCCCGGCCGCGGCTGCGCTCGGCATCCTGCTCGCCTGGCTCACCCAGAGGACGACGATCCCCGGGGCACGCGCCTGGTCATGGCTTGCCGTCGCGCCCCTGGCGGTACCGGCCTTCGTCCAGGGCTATGCCTGGGCGAGCTTTGCCCCCCACCTCCATGGCCTGCCCGGCGCGACCCTRATCTCCGTACTGGCCTATACGCCCTTCATCTATTTGCCCGTGGTCGCGCAGCTCCGCCGGCTCGACCCGGCGCTGGAAGAGATTGCGACCTCCCTCGGACGCTCGCCCCGCCAGGTCTTCACCCAGGTCGTGCTGCCGCAGCTGCGCCTCCCGGTTTCCGGCGGAGCACTTCTGATCGGCCTGCACCTGCTGGCCGAATACGGGCTGTTCGCGATGATCCGCTTCGACACCTTCGCAACGGCGATCATCGACCAGTTCCAGTCGAGCTATAACGGTCCCGCAGCCAACATGCTGGCCGGCGTGCTGGTGCTGTGCTGTCTCGGCCTGCTGGTGCTCGACCGAGCATTGCGCGGCCGTGAACGTCAGGCTCGCGTCGGCAGTGGGGCGCCGCGTACGGCTCCCCGGCTGAAGCCCGGCCGAATCTGGACGCTGCCGTGCCTCGGCCTGCTTCTCACCTATGCACTGCTCTCGCTCGGCGTCCCCAGCCTGACGCTCGGACGCTGGCTCGTTCTCGGCGGAGCGGACGCCTGGCGGATCTCCGATCTCGCCGGCGCCTTCGGCACGACCGTCTTCTATGCCGTGGCCGGCGCCGCCCTCACGAGTGCTGCCGCCATCCCGATCGCCTGGCTGTGCGTGCGGCGGCCGGGGCTCTGGCAACGGCGGCTCGAAGCCTGCCATGTCTATGTCGGCTCGCTGCCGGGCATCGTCGTCGCGCTCGCGCTGGTCACGATCACGGTCCGCGTGGCGCTGCCCTTGTACCAGAGCTGGTTCATGCTGCTCGTCGCCTATGCGCTGATCTTCCTGCCGCGCGCGCTGGTCGGTCTGCGCGGCAGCCTCGCGCAGGTGCCGGTCGAGCTCGAATGGGCAGCCTCGGCGCTCGGGCGGCCGCCCTTGCTGGCGGTGCTGCAGGTCACGCTGCGCCTGGCCGCGCCTGGGCTTGGCGCGGCGATGGCGCTGGTCGGACTTGGCATCACCACGGAGCTGACCGCCACGCTCCTGCTCTCGCCCAATGGGACGCGGACGCTGGCGACGGAGTTCTGGTCGCTGACCGGCGAGATCGACTATGTCGCGGCGACGCCCTATGCGGTCCTGATGATCATCCTCTCCATCCCGATGGCCGTGATGCTGCACCGGCAGTCGCGAAAGGCGAACGGCCTGTGAGCGTCCTGACCGTTTCCGGCCTGAGCAAGCAGTACGGCGCGACGCTTGCCCTCGACGATATCAGCTTCTCGGTCGCGCCCGGCATACGGACCGCGATCGTCGGCCCCTCGGGATCGGGCAAGACGACCCTGCTGCGCATCATCGCGGGCTTCGAGACGGCCGCCGCGGGCACCGTGACCATCGGCAACGAGATCATCGTCGATGGCGGGTTGGGCGTCCCCGCGCATCTGCGCGGGATCGGCGTCGTGACGCAGGACGGCTCCCTGTTCCCGCATCTCAGCATCGCCGAGAATATCGGCTTTGGGCTGACGCGGAACCAGACCGACCGGGATGCCCGGATTGCAGAGCTGATGGACATTGTCGAACTGCCGCGCAGCATGGCTGAAAGGCGGCCCCACCAGTTGTCCGGCGGCCAGCAGCAGCGCGTCGCCCTCGCCCGTGCGCTCGCCCGGCGGCCGCGGCTGATGCTTCTGGACGAGCCCTTCTCCGCCCTCGATACCGGGCTGCGCGAGACCATGCGCCGCAAGGTGGCCGACGTGCTGCGAGAATTCGCGGTGACCGCGATCCTCGTCACGCATGACCAGGGCGAAGCGCTCGGCTTCGCCGACCAGCTCGTCGTGCTGAAGGAGGGCCGACTGGTCCAGGCCGGGCCGCCACGGCTTCTCTACATGCAACCCCTCAACCCCGCGATCGCTCGTTTCCTCGGCGACGCGATCCTGCTGCAGGCGGAGCTGGCCGATGGCGCGGCGCGCTGCGCACTCGGCCAGATTGCGATCACCGACCGAACCCGGCGCGGCCCGGCAACGATCCTGCTGCGCCCCGAACAGCTTCGCCTGCGGCCATCGGCCGCCTCAGAGCTCGCTGGCGGCACCGGAGGGAGGATCGTCGAGGTCGAGTTCGGCGGCGCCAGCAGCCTCGTCACGATCGCGCTCGATGCGGATACGGACACCCTGCTGCAGTTGCGCTCATCCGACCTGTCCCCGCCGGAGCCGGGAACGCATGTGGCGATCGAGGTCTCCGGCGCGGCCTACCCGTTCGATGGCGCGACCGCCCTGGAGCCTGCCGGGAAGGCGAAGCGCTAACGCATCGACCCGAAGAGTGGATTGCGGTTTTCGGAAAAGCCGATGCAAACACAGCCGGCTTCCTCCGGCGGGTCCGGGGGCTGTCAGCCCTCGACCAGCCGCCGTGCGATCACCTGCGCCTGAATCTCCGCCGCACCCTCAAAAATGTTCAGGATGCGGGCGTCACAGAGGACGCGGCTGATCGGGTATTCCAGCGCAAAACCATTGCCGCCATGGATCTGCAGCGCGTTATCGGCGGCGGCCCAGGCAACCCGGGCGCCGAGCAGCTTGGCCATGCCGGCCTCGAGATCGCAGCGGCGCTCGGCGTCCTTCTCGCGAGCGGCGAAATAGGTGAGCTGGCGGGCGATCAGGATTTCAGCCGCCATCATCGCGAGCTTGTCGGCGACGCGCGGGAAGGCGATCAGCGGCTTGCCGAACTGGATGCGCTCCTGCGCATAGCGCAGCCCCAGATCGAAAGCCGATTGCGCCACGCCGATGGCGCGCGCCGCCGTCTGGATTCGGGCCGCCTCGAAGGTCTGCATGAGCTGCTTGAAGCCCTGGCCTTCGACGCCACCGAGCAGGTTCCCGGCCTTGACCTCGAAACCGTCGAAGGCGAGCTCGTATTCCTTCATCCCGCGATAGCCGAGCACCTCGATCTCGCCGCCGGTCAGTCCGGCAACCGGGAACGGGTCTTCGTCCGTGCCGCGCGGCTTTTCGGCAATCAGCATGGAGAGGCCGCGATAACCCGGTGCGTCCGGATCGGTGCGGACAAGCAGCGTCATGATATCGGCGCGAACGGGATGGGTGATCCAGGTCTTGTTGCCATGGACCTTGAAGACATCGCCATCCCGCACCGCCTTGGTGCGCAGCGAAGCGAGGTCCGAGCCGGTATTGGGCTCGGTGAAGACGGCCGTCGGCAAGGTCTCGCCCGCGGCGATCTTCGGCAGCCAATGCGCCTTCTGCTCCGGCGTGCCGCCACAGAGGATGAGCTCGGCCGCGATTTCGGAGCGGGTGCCGAGCGAGCCGACGCCGATATAGCCGCGCGAAAGCTCCTCCGAGACGACGCACATCGAGACCTTGCTGAGGCCCATGCCGCCGAATTCCTCGGGAATGGTCAGGCCGAAGACGCCGAGCTCGGCCATTTTCTCGACGACCGGCATCGGGATGTAGTGGTTCTCCAGATGCCATTCGTGCGCATGCGGCGTCACCTCCGCCTCGCAGAAGCGGCGCATCTCGGAGCGGATCGCTTCCAGGGTCTCGTCGAGGCCGGGATCGCCGACACTGGCGAGCCCCTGCGACTGGCTGAACAAGGCGACGAGGCGCGCGCGGTTTTCCGGCGTGTTGCCCTCGGAGATCAGGGTTTCCGCCGCTTCGCCACGCGCGGCGGCGATCGACTTCTGGCCAAGGCCGAGCGCCGGGAGCCTGACGATCTCGCCCTGGCTCATCGGGATGCCGCCAAAGATCTGGGCTGCATATTCACCGGCGCCGACGCGCAGCGCGTAATCCTCGGTGGCGCCGTAGCGGTCCTCCACCTGCAGGCGCTCGCCATAGGCCTTCAGCTCTCGCAACGCCATGACATAGGTCGCGAGCCAGGACAGGCCATGCGCCGCGTGCTGCTCGGCTTCGAGCCTCGAAGACGAGATCTTGCCGTCGACCAGCACCTTCTGGCGTACCGCAGCGATCGCCTGGTCGAGCAGCGTCTCGAAGCCTGGCAGCGCGGCACCGATCAGCTCGACGGCGGAGCCAGGGGCCTCGGAGTGGCGGGCGACGTTGGCGCTCATGATCTCTCTCCCTTTGTTGCGACGCAGCATAGGAGAGAACCTGGCGAATCCGAAATCCACCTTTCGGCTGGGGGCCAGACTATTTTCGACTGGCCAGCACGACGCCGAGCACCGCCACAGCCATGCCGACGAGCTGGAGCGGCGTCAGCGTCTCCCCGAAGAGCAGCCACGCCTCGACCGCGACGGCCGGCGGCACGAGATAGAGGAAGGTCGCGGTGCGCGAGACTTCGCCACGCCGGATCAGCCAGAGATAGAGCCCGATTCCACCGAGCGAGAGCGCCAGGACCGACCAGGCCAGCACCAGGGCCATGGTCAGGTTCCACTCGATCCGCATCGGTTCGAGCGCATAGGCGACGGGCAGCGTGACGAGGAAGGCCGCGGTGTACTGCCAGGCGGTCACGGTCCGCAGATCGCCGGTGACGATGCGCTTCTTCTGATAGAAGGAGCCGAAGGTCACGGCGAACATCGCGACGATATTGACGCCGACCGGCAGCAGGATGCCGGCGAGCGCCTGCGGATCGACGCCGACCAGCTTCGGCTCGAGCACCAGGGCGATGCCGAGGAAACCGCAGAGAATCCCGGCCCAGCGCACCGGCGAGATGCGTTCGCCGACCAGAAGGGGGGAAAACAGCGCAGTCAGCACGGGCTGAAGGCCGGCAATCAGGCCGGAAACTCCGGCCGGCAGGCCATGGCGCACCGCCCACCAGACGCCGCCGAGATAAACGGCATGCAGCAGGATACCGGTGACGATGCAGTCGATGATCGCGCGGCGGCCCTTCGGCCAGGGGGCACCGACGGCGAGCGCCAGGCCGATGAGCAGCAGGCCGGCACAGGCATAGCGCACGGCCAGGAAGGTCAGCGGGTCGGCATAGCGCGCGGAATAGCCGGCAACGATCCAGCCGCTCGACCAGAGAAGCGTGAAGACGAGCGGGATGACGCGCAGGAACAGGGGCGATTCGAGCATGGGCACCGGCTTTCGCTGATCGCCCTGATAATCCCGGAGCAAGCGCTTGTCGCCGTCCGACGACGCCGGGACGGCATGTCCGGGGGAGGGAACGAATGCGTCATGCCGGGCCAGCGAGGGGCCGCGGGTGGATCGGGCACAGAGCCTGGATGACGGCGGGGCGGGTTGAGGTCACAATCAGCGCCCGCTCGCCCGAGTCTCCGCATGTCGCTGCTGTCCGTCCCCTCCCTCGCGTTCGAGCGTTTCCTCGCCCATGATTCCTGGGCGATCGCGAGCCATATCGCGCTCTCCGTGCTGATGTCGCTCTTCCCCTTCCTGATCCTGGTGACCGCGCTCGGCGGCGTCTTCGGCACGCAGAATGCGGCCGATGAGGCAACCGCGCTGCTGCTCGAGGCCTGGCCCAAGGAGATCGCCATCCCGATCGCACGCGAGGTGCGCTCGGTGCTGACGGCGGTCCGCAGCGACGCGCTGACCTTTGGCGCGCTGCTGGCGCTGTATTTCTCGTCGTCCGGCGTCGAGGCGCTGCGCATCGGCCTCAACCGTGCCTACGAGGCCTATGAATGGCGGGCCTGGTGGCACACACGGCTGGAATCGATCCTCTACGTGATCGGCGGCGCCGTGTTCATGCTCTCCTTCGCGTTTCTCGTGGTGCTCGGGCCGCTGGTCCTGCGCTGGCTGATCGGCTTCGCGCCCTGGCTGGCGCCACTCTCCATCCTGCTCAGCTTCCTGCGCGTCGCTGGCGCGACCATGTTGATCGTGCTGGCGCTGATCGTCGCACACAGCACGCTGCCGGCCCGCGCCCCGCATATCCGGACGCTCTGGCCCGGCATTCTCGTCACCCTCGCCTTCTGGCTCGTCGGCGGCCTCGGCTTCGGCTGGTATCTCGACGGCTTTGCAGGTGCCTATGTCACGACCTATGCCGGCCTTGCGACGGCGATGATCGCCCTCGTTTTCCTCTACTGGCTCGCCGCGATCTTCCTCTATGGCGCAGAGCTGAACGCCGCCTTCGCGATCGCCAGGGCTCCAAAGGCCGATCCCGGCGAGGCGATCGCGGGGCTGTAGGGCGTTCTCCTGCGTTGACGCCGAGTCGTGCTGCTGCTTTCTGTCCCGCCATGATCGAGACACCACGCCTGCTCCTGCGCCCTCACGCGCTGGAGGATTTCGAACCCTGGTACGCGATGTTTTCGGACCGGGACCTGTTCCGGTTCATTGCCGTGCCGCAATTGTCGCGGGAGGATGGCTGGAACCGGCTGCTGCGCTATGCCGGCCATTGGTCGCTGCTCGGCTACGGCATGTTCGCCGTCTTCGACAAGGCAAGCGGCGAACTGGTCGGCGATGTCGGCCTCGCCGATTTCCACCGCGGCCTGGGCGAGCGCTTCGACGGATTCCCGGAAGCCTCCTGGATCATGGCGCGCTCGACGCATGGACGGGGCCTGGCTGCGGAGGCGGTCGCCGCAAGCCATGACTGGCTTGCCCGCACGCACGCCCCTGCCCGCACCGTCTGCATCATCACCCCCGAAAACGTCGCCTCGCTGCGCCTGGCGGACAAGTTCGGATACCGGCCCTTCGGAAGCACCACCTACAAGGGCGGTCCCTACACCATGCTGGAACGCCTGGCGTCGTGACCGGCGGGCGCGACCGCATTGTTGCCGATCCAACTGGCAAGAGGGACGCGGCTGGTCCGATGCTGATCGAAACCTGCACGGATGAGACGCAGGAGGACTGGATCAGGCTGCGCCTGGCCCTCTGGCCGGATTCGACCGCGCAGGAGCATCGCGACGAGGCCGTGGGCATTCTCGCAAGTGCGAACGATACCGCGTTCATCGCGCGGGACGATGTTGGCCTGGCGATCGGCCTTGCCGAGGCCGCCCTGCGGCACGACTACGTCAATGGCTGCGAAACCTCGCCCGTCGGCTTCCTCGAAGGGATCTATGTCACGCCCGGCTCACGGCTTCACGGCGTCGCCCGGGCGCTTTGCGCAGCCGTCGAGACCTGGGCAAAGAGCCATGGCTGCATGGAACTCGCCTCGGACACCGACCTGTCCAATGCCGTCTCGCAGCAGACGCATGAGGCGCTCGGTTTCGAAGAAACCGAGCGGGTGGTGTATTATCGCAAGCCGCTACAGGCCGGCTGAGCTCTTGCCCAAGCGTTATTGCCCTGGACTCCCAGCCGGGCGCCGCCTCGCTGGGGTTACTTGCCGAGCAGCGACATCGCCCTCGTGATGTCGTTCTTATCCAGCCGGCAGGCCACGCAATAAGCGGGGTTGAAGATGTTGGCGACGTCGTAACGGACCAACTGGCCGAGCAGATGACTCGCCTCGACGGTATCGACACCGAGGTCGTCGACGATCCAGCGGAGCATCTCGGTCGTCGCGAACTGGAGCGGCTGGTCGAGCGGGCGGCCGCTGGCCAGGGTCATGATCTCGGTCGCGGTCTCGCAACGCGGCCACCGGCCCGGCGCATTCTTGCGCAGATGCAGGGTGAACGCGATCTCGAAACTGGTCTCGATGCCGGTGCCGACGATCTCGCCATCACCCTGGCAGGCATGGCCATCCCCCAGGAAGAACAGCCCGCCCGCCTCGGAAACCGGGAAAGCGATGCTCGCGCCCGGCCCGAAGCGGCGATAGTCCATATTGCCGCCATAGGAGCCGCTGGTCGCAGTCGAGATCGCCTGGCCGCCGGCCGGAGCCACGCCGAAACAACCGATCATCGGTGCCAGCGGAAAGCTCCAGCCCGAGATGCGCTCCGAGGCGCCGATCAGCCTGACTGTGCCCTTCTCGGCGTCGATGGCCCATTCGAAGCGCTCGCTCTTCGGCAGCTCGGCCACCGTGCGCGGATCGACCACCTGTTGCGAGAGTGGCGAATAGGTCCAGCCGGTCTTGCGGTTCGGCGTCATCCTGTCGATCGCCACGATCAGCGCATCGCCCGGCTCTGCTCCCGCAACGGCGAACGGACCGGTCATCGGGTTGCCGCGCGGGGCCCGCTGCACGCCCTCATGGTCGATGCCGGCGGCATCGAGTGTCGTCGTCACGATCGTGTCGCCGCTGGCGACCGTGAGGACCGGGGGCAGCGTGGCCATGACATTGGAATAGGAATGCGGGACGAAACGATGAAGCGCCATAAATCTCACCTGCCAGTCTTGCGGGCGCTTCAGGGAGCAAGGGTCAGCCGTCGCGAAGCGTCCCGGCCGAATCCGTTGTGGATCTGGCCTTGCGTCACCGTAGTCGAAACATTTGTTGGCGCGCTAGCCGGCCGGGGACATGCGCGCGACGCATCCCGGCCTGGACGGGGCGCTACCCGCGGATCAGGCTGGTGAGGCGGTCCTGACAGAGCCTTCGCCGGCCGCGCGCGGCTCAGCCGCCAAGCGCCTCCGCGACATCGTCAAAATTCCGCAGGCCGGTGCGCGGGGCATAGACCAGCACGGCCATGTTGCCGGGAGCATGCTCGTTCTTCCACATCTTGTGGTGGGCGAGCGGGATCTTCTCCCAGGGAAAGACCTCGGACATGCAGGGGTCGACGCGCCGGTCGAGCACGAACTGGTTGGCGGCGCTCGCCTGCTTGAGATGGGCGAAATGCGAGCCCTGCACGCGCTTCTGCCGCATCCAGACATAACGGGCGTCGAAGGTGATGTTGAAGCCCGAGGTGCCGGCGCAGAAGACGACCATCCCGCCGCGCTTGGCGACGAGGCAGGAGACCGGGAAGGTCGCCTCGCCGGGATGTTCGAAGACGATATCGACATCCTTCTTGCCGGTGATGTCCCAGATCGCCTTGCCGAACTTGCGAGCCTCCTTGGTCCATTCGGTATATTCGGGCGAATTGACCTTGGGCATCTGGCCCCAGCAATTGAACTCCTTGCGATTGATCACGCCTTTGGCGCCGAGGCCGAGCACGTAGTCGCGCTTGCTCTCGTCCGAAATCACGCCGATCGCGTTGGCGCCCGAAGCCGCACACAGCTGCACACCGAAGACGCCGAGCCCGCCCGACGCCCCCCAGATGAGCACGTTGTCGCCCGGCTTGATCGTATGCGGGGCGTGCCCGAAGAGCATGCGGTAGGCGGTCGCCAGGGTCAGCGTGTAGCAAGCCGACTCTTCCCAGGAGAGGTGCTTCGGCTTCTGCATCAGCTGGCGTGACTGCACCCGGCAGAACTGGGCGAAGGAGCCGTCCGGCGTCTCGTAGCCCCAGATGCGCTGGGAGGACGAGAACATCGGGTCGCCGCCATTGCACTCCTCGTCGTCGCCATCGTCCTGGTTGCAATGGACGATGACTTCGTCGCCGACCTTCCAGCGCTTCACCTTGGAACCAACGGCCCAGACGATGCCGGACGCATCGGAGCCGGCGATATGAAGCGATCCCTTGTGGACGTCGAAGGGCGAAATCGGCTGGCCGAGCCCGGCCCAGATGCCGTTATAGTTGACGCCGCCAGCCATCACGAGCAGCAGCACCTCCTCCTCGCCGATCGCCCAGGTCGGCACGACCTCGACCTGGAAGCTCTCCTGCGGCGGGCCATGGCGCTCGCGCCGGATGGTCCAGGCATACATGGTGGCGGGGACATGCCCGAGCGGCGGCAGCTCGTTCAGTTCGTAGAGATCCTTCAGCGGGCGGTGCGGAACAGGCTGCGGCTTGGACATGGCTCTCTCCCCTTGGTCTTCCTCGCCGCCTTGCGCCGCGAAAGGGCGGCCGACGGAGTTGAGGTGATCATGCGGCTCGATGCTGCGCTGCGCTATCCTCCTAAGGAATTATGTCGCACTGCAAAAAACAAGTCCGAATCCCGGCTTATGTTCCGATGGAACGCGAAGATCGTGCCTGAGAAGATTGCGCATCTCCGCCCAGGGCTCGTCGGGCGGCGGCCGATACGCTGCAGCCGAAGATCAGCTCCCCTTGCCTCATGTCCTTCGCTGTGAATTTTGAAACGATCTGCAGACGTTTTTTAACCTCACCAGCACGAGCCTGCATGACCAGCGGCCCAGCCGTGCTAATTTCAGCCCGCAAATACTTTGGAGCGATCGACCATGCGTCTATTGCTGCTACTGCTCGGCCTTCCTGACCTTCCACTGCCGGAATTCCTGGTCTTCCTTGGCTTCGCTGCCGGCTGCGCGCTGCTGCTGGGCTGGATTGCCGACGGCATCCTTGGGGAGCACGGCTTCGGCATCATTCCCAATGCYATCGTCCTCGTCGGCGGCGCCATTGTCGGCGCGATCCTGTGGCGAAGGCTCGGCTATGTGATCATTGCGAACCGGCAAATGGCCACCGCCATTGCCGCCACCACAGCCGGGATTCTGGCGCTCGTGGCGGGCGGGGTCGCCAAGCGGGTGATCTGAGGTCGCTTGCTTTCCTTCCGCATGGTCAAGACAATCGCCGGCATGGACAGTTCCCTCGAGATTCGCGGCCGGCGCGTGCTGCTATGCGCCGAAGACGGCCCCTTGCTCGCCAGCGAGCGCGACATCGGCGATTTCCTGGGCGCGGCCTGGGCCGAAGATGCAGACCTGGTCGTGATCCCGGTCGCGCGCCTGAGCGACGATTTCTTCAAGCTCAGCACGCGTCTCGCCGGCGAAGTCGCCCAGAAATTCGTCAATTACCGGATGCAGCTCGCGATCATCGGCGACCTCTCGCGCTGGAGCGCCGAGAGCAAGGCGCTACGCGATTTCGTTCGCGAGGCAAACCAGGGCCAGGCCCTGTGGTTCCTGGACGACCTGAACGCCCTGGAAGAGCGACTGGCCCCAGCCGAGCGCTGACGGGACCGGCCGCTAGACCGGCCGCGCCGCTGCGAGCATATAGTTCACATCCATGTCGCGCGACGCCGACCAGCGATCGGTGAAGGGGTTGTAGGCCACCCCGGTGCTTTCGCCGAGCTCCAGCCCATTGCGCGCGATTGCAGCCTCGAGTTCCGCCGGCGTGACGAATTTCTCCCAGTCATGCGTGCCGCGGGGCAGCCAGCGCAGGACATATTCGGCACCGACGATCGCCAGCGCATAGGATTTCAGCGTGCGGTTGAGCGTCGCCATCACCAAGAGGCCGCCGGGCTTCACCGCCGCGCAGCAGGCGCCGACGAAGGCCTCGACATCCGCGACATGCTCGACCACCTCCATGGCGAGCACGATGTCGAAGCGCCGCCCCTCGGCGACGAGGCTCTCGATCGTCGTCTCGCGATAGTCGATCGCAAGCCCGCTGCGTTCGGCATGGGCTCGGGCGACCGCGATATTGGTCGGAGCCGGATCGAGCCCCGTGACCTCGGCGCCGAGCCGCGCCAGGGGCTCCGACAGCACGCCGCCGCCGCAGCCGATATCGACCAGCGCCAGCCCCTCCAGCGATCGCAGCGATTTCGGATCGCGCCCGAAGCGTTCGCAGGCGAGATCCTTTACGAAACCGAGCCGCACCGGATTGAACTTGTGCAGCACGGCCATGGGACCCTTCGGGTCCCACCAGGTCCTGGCCATGGCATCGAAGCGCGCAACCTCGGCAGCATCGATCGTCGAGCCGGTTTGAGACGCTGCGGATGCCATGCGTAATTCCCCCTTTGTGCCAATCGGGCGCGGACCGCATTGACACTTGCGGTGCTGCCCGTCATCTACACCCGCCCTTCGCCCGGCGCGAGGGGGACCTTTCGTCCCGGCACGTCGCCGGGCGTTTCTAGAGAGCCCTTGGACCGCTATGGCCCGTCTGGTGATGAAATTCGGCGGGACCTCCGTCGCCACTGTCGAGCGTATCAAGAATGCCGCCCGCCACGTCAAACGCGAGTTCGACGCCGGCAACCAGGTCGCAGTCGTCGTCTCCGCCATGTCGGGCAAGACCAACGAACTCGTGGCCTGGTGCAAGGAAGCGGCACCGCTTTACGATCACGCGGAATATGACGCCGTGGTCGCATCCGGCGAGCAGGTCACCTCCGGCCTGATGGCAATCGTGCTC
>NZ_JBFTZN010000038.1:0-37611 GCF_056406775.1 Allobosea sp. P1_A7 | reverse complement strand
GGACTACAATGTCCTGATCGACCCGGTGCGCCTGGTTGACGTGATCGTCGACCCCGGCATCAAGATCGCCGTCGGCAACGAACAGGGCGTGCTGATCGGTGCCCTGAACGATCCAGATCCCGGGGTGCTGCGCGAGCTGCTCGCCAATCCGCGCACGGGCATGGATGATCACAACATCTTTGCAGCAGCCCGCGCTCAAGGCTGGGTCGCAGTGGCGGCCCAGTCGCGCGAGAGCCTGTTGAGGCCCCTCCGGCGGGAACGAATGCTGCTTCTGCCGGTCGGGGCCTTCATCGCGGCCTTCATCGTCGGCATCATCATCTGGCTGTCCCGAAAGCGCCTGTCTCCGTTGGGGGAGTTGACGATCGCGGTGCGCAACCGCGAATTCATCGTGCATTATCAGCCGATCATCGAGCTCGAGACCGGCATCTGCGTCGGTGCCGAGGCCCTCGTGCGTTGGCGGCGCCCCGATGGCTCCCTGGTGCAGCCGGATCTCTTTGTTCCGCTTGCGGAAGAAAGCGGGCTGATCATGCCGATCACCGATCAGATCATCGACGTGGTGATCCTCGATATGAAGGCGCTGCTGGTGACCGACCGGTCCTTGCACATCGCGGTCAATCTCTGTGCGGACGATATCAAGACCGGGCGGATTCTGTCGTTCATCCAGACCGCGCTCGCGCCGACGGGCATAAGGCCGCAGCAGATCTGGCTCGAGGCGACCGAGCGCGGCTTCATCGATATCAATCCGGCGCGGGAGACGATCATTCAGGCCCGCAAGCTCGGTCATTCCGTGGCGATCGACGATTTCGGGACGGGTTATTCGAGCCTGCAATATCTGCAGGGCCTGCCGCTGGACGCCCTCAAGATCGACAAATCCTTCATCGACACGATCGGCCGGAACACGGCGACCAGTTCGGTGACCTCTCACATCATCGACATGGCCAAGACGCTGAACCTGTTCATCGTCGCAGAAGGCGTCGAAACCCGGGAGCAGTTCGATTACCTGCTCGATCACGGCGTGCATTTTGCCCAAGGCTGGTTCTTTGCAAAACCGCTCCCCGCCAAGGAGTTCATCGCCTTCTATCACGACAGGCAGGCGAGCCACGGTTCGGGGCCCGATGTCATCCGGCGCGCCGCCGCCTGAACGGTCTCGCGGTTACGCCGGGAGCAACCGACCGAGTTTCGCCACAACCTCCTCGACCGTGTCGGCGGTCACGCGCGAGATGCCGAAGACGAGCCCGGTCCGGGGCGGACCAAGATGGAAGCGCGACATGGGCTGCATCGCATAGCCGTGCTGGCTGAGATGGTGAGCCGTGGCGCGATCATCGGCACGCTGATCCTTGAACCATGCGGCCAGCTGGAGGCCACCTGTACCGCCGCCGAGGTGCAGAACCTGACCGCAATGATGGCTCAGGGCCGCCATACTCATGGCCATGCGCGCGGCATAGGCAGCGTTCATCTTGCGAATATAGGCGCGCAGCCGCCCCTCTCGGATGAAATCGGCAAGCGCCGCCTGAACATGGATCGGTACAACCGCGCCTCGGAGTTGCAGGCCGACATGGGCGTCTTCCAGCAGCCAGGGTGGAACGATCGCATAGGCGACCCTTACCCCCGGTGCCAGAACCTTCGAGAACGTGCCGAGATAGGCGACGACATTGTTCCGATCGATGCCCTGCAGCGCCGCGATCGAGCGGGATGCGTACTGGAATTCGCTGTCGTAATCGTCCTCGATGATCAGAGCTCMGCTGGCTTGCGCGACCTCCAGCAAGGCCAGTCGTCGTTGCAGGCTCATCGTTGCGCCAGTGGGGTATTGATGCGAGGGCGTGACATAGATCAGCCGCGCCGGCGGGCCGGAGGCCTTGCTGACATCGATCCCTGCACTGTCGCAGGGGACCGGGACGATGCGTGCTCCGGCCGCCTGCAGCAAGGCCCGTGCCGCCGGGTATCCTGGCTCTTCCATCCAGGCGATGCTGGCATCGCTTGCGGCGGGTTGGAGCCGGATGGACGCGAGCAGGCCGATCGCCGCCCTGGTCGAGGGAAGGACGAGGACCTGCTCAGGCCGCGCGACAACCCCGCGCCGGTCGGCGACATGAGCGATGATCGCTTCCTGCAACTCGCGGATGCCACCGGCGTCGCCGTAGCCGAGATCGTGAATCCGCAGCGAGCGGGCTCGGGCGCCCAGGCATCGCGCCCAGGTTGCGTGCGGAAAACCGGCCAGGTCCGGGATGCCGGGCTCGAAGAGTTTCTGGGCGGGYGGTTCGGCGCTCGGCCATGGAGTGGTCGGCTCGGCGCGATCCGGTCCCGGGGAGGGCAGCTTCGCAACGGGGGCAACGCGACTGGCCGATCCGGACGCGGCCTCAAGATATCCTTCCGCTTTGAGCCGGTCATAGGCCAGGACGACCGTCGAGCGGGCGACACCAAGAGCGTTGGCCAAAACGCGCGTCGACGGCAGGCGCTGACCTGCAAGCAATTGGCCCTGCAGGATGCGGTCCCGTACCGCGCGGTAGACCTGTCCTTCTAGATCGCCCGCGGCCCGATCGAGCGGAGACCACACCGGATGCGGAGGTGTTGTCGCGACGTCCAAAGTGGTCTGATGAAAATCCATGAAGTGGCAGTTTATGTCCTACCGGCAATCCCGACAACTGTCGCCGGTTCCGGTCTTCAGCCCGGTTCGACATCAGGAACGCATCATGGATCTCTCACATTGGAAGGGCGTGCCGCGTCCGGAACGCGTAGCGCTGGATGGGCGATACACTCGGCTCGAGCCGCTGGAGGCTGCGCGGCACGGTAAGGATCTCTTCGCCTCAGCCCAGCAACCAGGCGCGGAGGACCGCTTCCGCTATCTGTTCGAGGAGGCGCCGGCCGATCTGGCAGCCTTCGATCCCTGGCTCGAGAAGGCGTCAGCCTCGCCCGATCCGCTGTTCTTTGCCGTGATCGACAAGAGGACCGGTCGGGCCGAGGGACGCCAGGCGCTGATGCGGATCGAGCCTGCACATGGTGTGATTGAGATCGGCAACATTCTGTGGGGACCCGCGATCGCTCGCGGTCGCGTCGCGACCGAGGCGCTCTATCTCTTTGCCAGCCATGCCTTCGACACGCTCGGCTATCGCCGTTTCGAGTGGAAGTGCAATAACCTCAACGAGCCCTCGAAGCGCGCCGCGCAGCGCTTCGGCTTCACGCCGGAGGGCGTGTTCCGCCAGCACATGGTCACCAAGGGGCGAAACCGCGATACGGCCTGGTTCGCGATGGTCGATGGCGACTGGCCGCGCCTGAAGGCCGGCTACGAGGCCTGGCTCAGCCCGGATAATTTCGACGAGACCGGCCAGCAGCGTTCGAAGCTGGCATTTTAGGATTGGCGCCAGCGTCTCGCATGCCCTTCCGGTCAAGGCGTTTGGCTGGATGGGCGCGATACGGGGTGGGGAGGCCGCAGGAGCGGCTTTCCCCTACCGCTCCGTGATCTTGAACTCGATCCTGCGATTGCGGCGATAGGCTTCGTCGTTGCTGGCGAGATCGAGGGGTTGGAACTCGCCGAACCCGGTTGCAGCGATGCGATCGGCGGGGAGGCCGCGTGTGATCAGATACTCGACAACCGCGACCGCACGCGCCGTCGACAGGCTCCAGTTGGACGGGAACTGTGCGGAGCGGATCGGGCGTGCGTCGGTGTGGCCGTCGACGCGCAGGATCCACGGGATATCGGGTGGCATCTCATGGCCGAGATCGGTCAGGATGGTTGCGAGCTTGTCGAGTTCGGCCTTTCCTTCAGGCTTCAGCACGGCTTGGCCGGCATCGAAGAACACCTCTGACTGGAAGACGAAACGGTCCCCGACGACGCGGATGTCGGGACGTGCACCGAGCACCTGCCTGAGACGGCCGAAGAAGTCGGAACGATAGCGCGCCAGTTCCTGCACGCGCTGGGCGAGGGCGACATTCAGGCGCGAGCCGAGATCGGCAATACGGGCCTGCGATTCCTTGTCCTTGGCTTCGGAAGCCTCGATGGCCTGCTCGAGCGCAGCGAGTTGCCGGCGCATGGCCTGGATCTGCATGTTGACCTGCTCGACCGTCGCCTGGGCTCTCGCCGAGAGCTGCTTCTCCGCGTCGAGCGCTTTCTGGGTGTCGGCAAGCTGGGCTGGTCCGTTCGTCGCCTGCGCTTCGAGCGCACCCTGCAAGCGGCCGCGCTCGCTCTGTTCGCGCGTCAGGGTCGATTGCATCAGGAGCAGGTTCTCCTGGGCCTGCCGGTTGGAGACGCGCTCCAGCGCAAGCAGGTCGGACAGCTCTGATATCTGGCGATTCAGCCGTTCCAGCGCGGTGTCCTTGCCGGTCAATTCCTGCGACAGGAAGAACTGACCGAGCACGAAGACCGAGAGCAGGAAGACAATGCCGATCAGCATCGTCGAGAGGGCATCGACGAAGCCGGGCCAGAAATTCAGCTGCTCACGGCGGTAGGTGCGAGACAAAGCCATGGCTTCAGGCCTCCTTCGGCTTCGCGTACGCCTTCGTCAATGAGCCCGACGAGCGGATCATGGCTCGGAGACGCCGTTTGCGGTCAGCCGCTCGATCAGGCGCTTCAGATCCTTCTCGCGCGCAGCCYGCGCCTCGACCCAATCGCGGATCAGCTGCTGTTCGGCGCGCATATGCTGGACCAGCCCCTGCACGCCTTCGGCAAGGTTCGAGATGGCCTGAGTGGCGGCGCGGTTATTGGGGCCGTCGGCCAGCGCTGCACTGAGCCGGTCGAGCTTGTCGCCGAGATTGCGGCCGATCTCGGGGGCGAAGCCGGGGGCCGCGACGGCCGAGGCCGCCTCCCGGCTGCGCGAGCCGAGCCAGCTCTCGAGTTCGTTGCGGAAGCGGCGCTGTGCCTGGCCGACCTGCAGTTCCAGGAAGCCGAGGATCAGCGAGCCCGCGATGCCGAAGAGCGAAGACGAAAAGGAGAGGCCCATGCCGGCAAGCGGTGCGGCAAGGCCGGCCTTGAGTTCGTCGAAGAGCACGCCGGCTTCAGCGCCGGTGCGCAGGCTCTTGATGACGTTTCCGACCGAGCTCACGGTTTCGAGGAGGCCCCAGAAGGTGCCGAGCAGGCCGAGGAAGACAAGCAGGCCTGCGAGATAGCGCAGGACCTCACGACCGTCGTCGAGCCTGACCGCAATCGATTCGAGTACGGAGGCCGCTTGAGTGGGGGCGAGGGTCCCGGCGTCGAGGGCCGGCAGCACGGGACCGAGCGGGGCAATGACCTGGCCGCGCTCGACATCGGCGAGCCCGGGCGCTGCGGCGAGGCGGGTCGCAGCGGCCGCTTCGCTGTTGACGCGCCAGAGCTCACGCAGTGCGATCAGCGCTCCGACCAGGAGCGCGCCGAGGATGAGCCCGTTGAGACCGGGATTGGTCATGAAGGCCGTGACGAGGCCGCCCTGGAGGATGAAGCCCAGGAATCCGATCAGGGCAAGGAACAGGATTGCGCGGATCGCGTAGCGCAGCGGCCGCGAAAAGCGGGTGGTTTCCCGTGTCGTCGCGACCGTGCCCATCTCGGCCGCTGGGACCTCTCTGTCCATGCCTCGTCTTCCGTTCGCCTGGAGCCTGCCACTCCCGGGTGATCCCGAGCCGGCGTCTCTCATCAACCATCCGGCCGTCAGCGGGGTGGACCCGAATCCGGTCACCCCTGTCCACGGCCGCAACGCTGGAGGCAGACTGTCGCCTCCCGCTGCGCCATGATCAAGCGTGAAAGATCAAAGCTGTATGTCAGCCAGCCGTCTTGAGCGCGGCGCGAAGCGCTTGTTCACCGACTTCGTTGCCGCAGATGATATCCTTGGCGCTGGTCGGCTGCTTGCCATCGAGGGTGCCGAAGGTACCGCCAGCCTCGCGGATCATCACGGCGCCCGCCGCGAAATCCCAGGTGTTGAGGCCGCGTTCCCAGTAAGCGTCCATCCGGCCGGCCGCGACATAGGCGATGTCGAGCGCAGCGGAGCCCAGGCGGCGGACATTGGCAAAGCGCGTCATGACGGCGCCGAGCTCGCGCAGAAAGAGCGGGTGGCCGCCCTTGCCGATATGCGGCACGCCCATGCCGATCAGCATGTCGGTCGGCTCACGGCGGCCGGAAACGCGCATCCGGCGGTTGTTGACATAGGCGCCCTTGCCCTTCTCGGCGATGAAGAGCTCGTCCTTGGCTGCATCATAGACGATGCCCGCGACGAACTGGTTGTCGCGCTCCAGCGCCACCGAGATGTTCCAATGCGGAATGCCGCGCAGGAAGTTATGGGTGCCGTCGAGCGGGTCGATATGCCAGCGGTTGCTCTCGTCGGTGCCGTGGACGACGCCGCTCTCCTCCATGACGAAGCCGTAGCCTGGCCTGGCCTTCTCCAGCGATTCGCGCAGGATGCTCTCGGCCTTGTGGTCGGCCTTCGAGACGAAATCACCCGGGCCCTTGGCGAGCACCTGCAGGTTCTCGATTTCGCCGAAGTCGCGCTTCAGCGAACGGGACGCCTTCATCACGGCGTCGGTCATCACGGTCATCAGGGGAGAGCGGATCATCTAAAACCTCATGCGCGCCTTGAACGCGAGAAGGCCGGCAGCGCCATCGCTCCGGCCTGGAAATTCTGCCGTCACTTGCTCGGCTGGCTCGGCGTAGTCAAGGCCGTGCCCTCGATCCGGTCGGCGGCGACGCGTGCGATCCGGTTCATCTGCTCAGGTGTCATGCGATCAAGCAACTGGTCGAGCATGGGATCGTCGAGGCCCTGGGCCCTGGCGGCGAGATGCCAGGCAGCGGCCTCGGCACTGTCGGGAGCGATGCCGCGGCCAGCCAGATAGAGACGGGCGATGCGGTTCTGCGCTATCGCATTGCCCTTGTAGGCGGCGCGCAGGAAGAGCCTGGCGGCAGCTGTTTCGTCGGTGGCGACGCCCTCGCCATTGAACAGCATGATCGCATATTCGATCTCGCCCGCGACATTGCCGCTCTGTGCCGCCTTCGCCATCCATTCGGCGGCCTTCGCATTGTCCTGCGGCACGCCGCGGCCCTGATTGTAAAGCGTGCCCAGCGCGTGTTCGGCATCGCCGATATCGGCTTTCGCGGCGATTTCGAGAGAGGCAATAGCCCGCTTGTCGTCGGCCTCCTTGCCTGTCGCGAGCAGCGCCAGGGCCAGGTTGTAGTTGGCGGCCGGATGCCCGGCTGCGGCGGCACGTTCCAGCAGCTGGCCGGCCTTGGCGGGGTCGCGCTTGCTGCTGCGCTGGTCGAGCAATGCGATGGCGAGCGCATAGACGGCGTTGATGTCGCCACGGTCGGCTGCGCGCTCATACCATTCGGTGGCGGCCGTGGTGTTTTCCGGGACGCCGAGACCCTGGCGATAGATTTCGCCGAGCAGTGTCATGGCAGCAGCGTCAGTGTTATCAGCCTCGACGCGCTTCAGCGCCTCTTCCTGAGCCCTGCGATAATGGCCAGCCTGAAGGGCGCCATAGGCAAGGTCGATATCGGCGGCCGACGCAAGCCCGGCCGGCGCGAGCGCCAGCCCGACGAGCAGCAGGTTGCGCCGAAGGCGTCTCACCGGCCGGCCTTCCGGGTTGCGCAGGCGGCAATCGCCGCATTGGCGGCCTCGACAAGGGCGCGGATGTCCTGATCTTCGCCAAAGGCCCATTCGCCGAGCGCGATGAATTCGGCGCCGGTTTCGACAAGTGCCGGCACGGATGCCGCGTCGGGCGCATAGGCGACGCATGGCGTCTCGAAGATCTCCGCCCACCAGGTGGCGCGCTCGACGACGGCCGGCAAAGGCGGCATCGAGCCGTCAGGCCGCGGTTCGCCGAACATCACGTAGTCGACGCCTGCCTCGCCGACATCCATGGCGTCGTGCCGGGCGCGCAGGCCGCCGGCGCCGATGATGCGCTCATCGCGCAGGCTGGAGCGCGCCTCGCGGATCGCCTCCGGGCCGTCGACCAGGTGCACGCCATCGGCGCCACCGCGTGTCGCAATCAGCGCGGAACCTTCGACGACAAGCGCAACGCTGTTCGACTGAACGGGCCCGGCGATGCGCTTGACGCGCTCGATCCGGCTGCGGTCGTCGCCCTCGGTGAGGCGGAGCAGCACGGCGGCGACGTCGCCGCCGGCGAAGGCCTGCATCAGGCGGAATGACATGGCCTCGGCATCCGCGACGGGCGGAGTGACGAGCATGAGGCGGGTCTGTGAGGTTGTCATGGTCATGATCTTGCGCGCAAACGGCCTGCGAGAGCGTCCAATGTCAAGACCGCAAGCCCGGCGACCAGACTCCAGAAGGCGGAACCGACGCCGAAAAGCGAGAGGCTGGACGCCGCAACGGCGAAGGTGATGACGGCGGCGAAGCGCTCGGAATCCTTGGCCATGGACTGGCCGAGCGCGCCTGTCAGCGAGCCGATGAGGCCGAGTCCCGCGACCGCGACGATCAGTGCCTTGGGCATGGCGATGATAAGCGCGAGCAGCAGACCGGCTGTCGCGGCGATGCATAGCCAGAACAGGCCGTAGGCGATGCCGGCCTTCCAGCGTTGCTTGGGGTCGGGATGAGTGTCGGCGCCCGTGCAGATCGAGGCGCTGATCGCTGCGAGATTGACCATATGCGCGCCGGTCGGCGCCGTGATGAAGGACATCAGCCCGGTGACGAACAGACTGGGCGAAGTCGGCGGATGATAGCCGGCGGCGCGCAGCACGGCGAAGCCCGGCAGGTTCTGCGCGGCCATGGTGACGAGATAGAGCGGGATGCCGATGCCGATGATCGCGGTCAGGTCAAAGCGCGGCCAGGTCAGGACGAGTTCGGTCAGCGCCATGTCGCCGCCGGGCAGGGTTGCGAGGCCGGTTCCAAAGCTCAGCGCCAGGCCGGCAGCGAGCGCGGCGATGACGCCAAGAAACGGGTTGATCAGGCGCGCGACCAGGAAGACGGCGAGCAGCGTCAGGACAAGGGCGGGTTGCAGCTTCATCTCGTCGAAGACGGCGACGACAAAGCGGAAGATGACGCCGGCGAGCATGGCCGAGGCGATGGTCATCGGAATCCGCTCGATCAGCGCGCCGAGCGGCCGGAAAGTGGCGGTCAGCATCATCAGCGCCGCAGCGGCGAGGAAACCGCCGATCGCGGCTGCGAGATCAAAGCCGCTTGCGGCCGCGATCAGAGCGGCGCCGGGTGTCGACCAGGCGCAAATGATCGGCATCCGATGGCGCCAGGACAGCCAGATGCTGGCGAGCCCCTTGGCGATGGCGAGCCCGACGATCCAGGACACCGTCTGTGCCTGTGTCGCCCCAATGGCTTGCGCCGCGGCAAGCACGACCGTGACGGAGGCGGCAAAGCCGACAAAGACCGCGACCAGCGCGGAAAAGACGATCGACATCGGGCACTACCGCGGCAGTAAGGTAAGCCGCGCAGGGAGTGCGCGGCCAGACGGGCCTTTCCTTGAACCAGAAAAGCACGGCGCCCGGAAGGGCAGGGACGAAACCGGCTCATGTCCGCGGCGCCTGTCGCGGAGCTGCCACGGCTCCCTTTTCAAAGTGAAACGCCCGGCGAAAGGCCGGGCGTTTCTGTTCGGTGGGTTCAGGCCTGGGTCGCGACTCTGCGCCGCGCCGCGCCGATCCGTCCGTCCGTCCGTCCGAGCGGTGTGACTTACGCGGCCCTGCCCGCAAAGGTCGGGTCGAGCTCGCCCTTGGCGTAACGCTTGGCCATCTCGGCGGTGGTGGCGACGCGCTTGATCTTCGAGGCCTGTCCGGCGGTGTTGAACTCCTGCAGGCGCAGCGTGCAGAGCTTGGTCATTGCCTCCATGGCGGGCTTCAGATATTTGCGCGGGTCGAATTCGCCGGGATGCTCGGAGAGGATCTTCCGGATCTGGCCAGTCATGGCCATGCGATTGTCGGTGTCGATGTTGATCTTGCGCACGCCGTGCTTGATGCCGCGCTGGATCTCCTCGACCGGTACGCCCCAGGTCTGGGGCATCTTGCCGCCATACTGGTTGATGATGTCCTGCAGGTCCTGCGGCACGGAGGAGGAGCCGTGCATCACGAGATGCATGTTCGGCAGCTTCTTGTGGATCTCCTCGATGACATGCATGGCGAGGATCGCGCCGTCGGGCTTGCGCGTGAACTTGTAGGCGCCGTGCGAGGTGCCCATGGCGATGGCGAGCGCATCGACCTTGGTCTCGGCGACGAATTTCACGGCCTCCTCTGGATTGGTCAGGAGCTGGTCGTGGGAGAGCTTGCCCTCGAAGCCATGGCCGTCCTCCTTCTCGCCTTCGCCGCTTTCCAGTGAGCCGAGCACACCGAGCTCGCCCTCGACCGAGATGCCGCCGAGATGAGCCATCTCGGTCACCGTCTTGGTCACACCGACATTGTAGTCCCAGTCCCCCGGGGTCTTGCCGTCGGCCTTGAGCGAGCCGTCCATCATCACCGAGGTGAAGCCGGCCTGGATCGCGGTCATGCAGGTCGCCGGCTCGTTGCCGTGGTCGAGGTGAACGCAGACTGGGATATGCGGATAGATCTCGGTGACGGCGTCCATCATGTGCTTGAGCATGATGTCGTTGGCGTAGGAGCGGGCGCCGCGCGAGGCCTGGATGATGACGGGCGCATCGGTCGCGTCCGCTGCGGCCATGATCGCCAGTGCCTGTTCCATGTTGTTGATGTTGAAGGCGGGCACGCCGTAATCGTTCTCGGCGGCATGGTCGAGCAGTTGGCGAAGCGTGATGCGGGCCACGATGGTCCTCCCTTTGGGCTTAGAGCGTTCGGGGAGGATTTAGTGCGGATGACCCGTCATGGCAAAGCGAAAGCGGCCGCAGCGTGAATGCAGTTCGTGGCCGCGCGCTCCAATGAGGCGCGCCTGCTCGGCAAAGTCGCCGGTATGGTCTCGGCCATCGTGACCAGGCCTGCAGGGTCATGTCCCTGCTTTTGGACGAGCTCTTCCGGGGAGCGCATAGCCGAGCATATGTCCAAGGATGACTGAGGTTCAGTCACCGGGCCCGCAGCCAGAAGGCCGGTGATGCCGATCGGCAACCAGCGCGGCCCCGGCCAGCCGACGAAGTCGGCAGGCACGTCGATTGTTCGATTGGAGCCCTGCCAGACCTGCTGTGCAGACGTGGAACAGGAAGATGAAGGCGTTGCGGCTTACCGCGTCCGCAGCGCCTCGACCCCCGGCAGGGCCTTGCCTTCCATCCACTCGAGGAAGGCACCGCCCGCCGTCGAGACATAGGACAGGTCGTCGGCGACGCCAGCATGGTTCATTGCTGCAACGGTGTCGCCGCCGCCGGCAACGGCCACGAGCCGGCCGGCCTTGACGCGCTCGGCCGCAGCCTTGGCGACTGTGACCGTCGCCGTGTCGAAAGGATGCAGCTCGAAGGCGCCGAAGGGGCCGTTCCACACCAGCGTCCTGACGGTGTCGAGCTTGAGCACGACCTCGGCGACGCTGAGCGGGCCAGCATCGAGGATCATCTCGTCGGCAGCGACCTCGGTGATCGGCACGACGCGGTGTCCGGGATTGGCCTTGAACTCCCGGGCGACCAGCGCATCGACCGGCAGCATGATCTCGCAGCCCGCAATCCTGGCCTTCTCGTCGATCTCGCGGGCGGTAGCGAGGAGATCATGCTCGCAGAGCGACTTGCCGACATCGACGCCGCGCGCGGCCAGAAAGGTATTGGCCATGCCGCCGCCGATGGCGAGGACGTCGACCTTCTTCACCAGGTTGCCGAGCAGCTCGAGCTTGGTGGAGACCTTGGCGCCGCCGACGATCGCCATGACCGGGCGGGCGGGATTGTCGAGCCCGGCGCTCAGCGCTTCCAGCTCGGCCTGCATGGTGCGACCGGCATAGGCCGGCAGCACATGGGCGAGGCCCTCGGTCGAAGCATGGGCACGGTGGGCAGCGGAGAAGGCGTCATTGACGAAGATGTCGCCATTGGCGGCGAGCGCCCGGACGAAGGCGGCGTCGTTCTTCTCGTCGCCCGCATGAAAGCGGGTGTTCTCCAGCAGCAGGACTTCGCCACTCTTGGCCGCGGCGACGGCCTTGGCGGCGTCCTCGCCGATGCAGTCATCGACGAAGATCACCGGCTGGCCAAGCTGATGGGCAAGCGCCATGGCGACCGGCTTCAGCGAATCCTTGGGATCGCGACCCTTCGGCCGGCCGAAATGCGCGAGCAGGATGACCTTGCCACCTTTCTGCGAGATCTCGCGAATGGTGGGCAGGACACGGTCGATGCGTGTCGTGTCGGTGACCTTGCCGGCGTCCATCGGCACGTTCAGGTCGACGCGGACAAGCACGCGCTTGCCGGCGAGATCGGCGTCGTCGAGCGTGCGGAAGCTCATCGTGGCAGAAGTCCCGGAAACAGGCCCGGCACGCCGAACTTCAGCACCAGGATGGTGAGCAGCACGGTGAGAACGGCAGTGACGAGGGCGGTCGTGAACAGGGTCGCCGAACGAGGAGTCGCGTCGACGCGTTCGCGCAGCGCCGCAACCTCCTGGCGGATTCCCGCGAAGTCCATGGCGCCGGTCGCGGTCTCGACCTTGGCCGCACTGCGCTCCAGCGAGGCTTCGGCTCGGGTGAAGACGGCCTCGTAGCGGGCAAACTTCTCCTCGATGCGCGCCGCCTTGTCTTCGATGCGAGAGAGTTGGTCGAGCTTGCGCGGCTCCGCGGTCGGCGCCACCTCTTCGGTCCGGCTGGCTGCGGAGAGAGCCGTCACCGTTGCTCCCGATGCGCCGGGCGCAGCGATGGAGGGTTCGGGGAGGCTCGCCGGCGCGGCGACGGTCGGCTCGATCTTGGTCATGCGCGTTCCGTTCGTTCGAGAAGGGTCAGGCGGGGCCCGGCAGCGCGCGGGGTCCCGCCGGCCGTTGCGTCAGATGAGCTTCGCCATCGCGACGGCAGTGTCGCTCATGCGGTTCGAGAAGCCCCACTCGTTGTCGTACCAAGCCAGGATGCGAACGAACTTGTCGTCCAAAACCTTGGTCTGGTCGAGCGCGAAGGTCGACGAAGCCGGGTCGTGGTTGAAGTCGATCGAGACGTTCGGCTGGTCGGTGACCGCGAGGATGCCCTTGAGCGGACCGCGCTTCGAGGCCTTGATGATGGCTTCGTTGATCTTCTCGACCGTGGTCTTGCGCTTCGAGATGAACTTGAAGTCGACGACCGAGACGTTCGGGGTCGGCACGCGGATCGAGGTCCCGTCGAGACGGCCCTTCAGCTCGGGAATGACGAGGCCGATCGCCTTGGCGGCGCCGGTCGAAGTCGGGATCATCGACAACGCGGCAGCACGGCCCCGATAGAGATCCTTGTGCATCGTATCGAGCGTCGGCTGGTCGCCGGTATAGGCGTGGATCGTGGTCATGAAGCCTTTGTCGATGCCGACCGCGTCCTGCAGCACGCGCACGACTGGCGCGAGGCAGTTCGTCGTGCAGGAGGCGTTCGAGACGACGAGATGGTCCGTGGCCAGGGCGTTGTTGTTGACGCCGAAAACCACGGTCAGGTCGGCGCCATCGCAGGGCGCCGAAACCAGCACGCGCTTGGCGCCGGCGGCGAGATGGGCGGCCGCCTTGTCGCGGGTCGTGAAGATGCCGGTGCATTCCAGCGCGATGTCCACGCCGAGCGCCTTGTGCGGCAGGTCCTTGGGATCGCGGATCGCCGTGACCTTGATCGGTCCACGGCCGACATCGATCGTGTCGCCGGAGACTGTCACGGTACCGGGGAAGCGGCCGTGGACGGAGTCGAAGCGGAAGAGATGGGCGTTGGTCTCGACCGGGCCGAGATCGTTGATCGCCACGACCTCGATATCCTTGCGCTTCGACTCAATGATCGCGCGCAGAACATTGCGCCCGATGCGGCCGAAGCCGTTGATCGCCACCTTGACCGTCATCTCAATCCTCTCCTTCGCCGATTCACGGCGGGTTGGCCGTTATTCACGCGGGCAAATCGGCCAAAGCATGGCCAAACGCAAGTGTCCGGGTAAAACTCAGCCGTTATGCCGCTTCAATGCGGCTTCGACCACTGCGTCGGGCGTAATGCCGAAATGCTTGTAGACGTCCTTGTAGGGGCCGCTGGCGCCGAAGGAGGCCATGCCGACGAAGATGCCGTCATGGCCGATCACCGCATCCCAGCCGAAGCGGACGGCGGCYTCGATCGCGATCTTGACCGGGGCCTCGCCGATGATCTGGTTCTGCGTCGCCTCGTCCTGAGCGAGCAGCAGTTCGAGCGAGGGTACAGAGACGACACGGGCGCGAACGCCCTTCTCGGCCAGAAGCTTGCGGGCCGCAACGGCGATCTCGAGTTCCGAGCCGGACGCGAAGAGCGAGACCTGCGCCTTGCCGCCCTCGGCCGCCTGCAATTCATAGGCGCCCTTGGCCGAGCGGTTGGTCGCGGTGCCATCCGTGCGGAGCGGCGCGAGATTCTGGCGCGAGAGCGCCAGCACGGTCGGCCCTCCGGTCCGCTCAAGCGCGATCTGCCAGGCTTCCGCCGTCTCGATCGCGTCGGCTGGGCGCAGCACGCGCATGTTCGGCATCGAGCGAAGCGAGGCGAGATGCTCGACCGGCTGGTGGGTTGGGCCGTCCTCGCCCAGGCCGATCGAGTCATGGGTCATGACATAGACGACCGGCAGGCCCATCAGGGCCGCCAGACGCATCGAGGGGCGGGCGTAGTCGGCGAAGACCAGGAAGGTGCCCCCGGCGGTGCGGAAGCCGCCATGCAGGGTGATGCCGTTCATCGCGGCAGCCATGCCGTGCTCGCGGATGCCGTAACGGATGTAGCGCCCCTTCGGGGTCTTGAGCGTGAAGTCTTCCAGCCCCTTCGCCTTGGTGTTGTTCGATGGCGTCAGGTCGGCCGAGCCGGAAACCAGCTCCGGCATCACCGGCACGATGACGTCGAGGGCGAGCTCGGAGGCCTTGCGGGTCGCGACGGTGACCGGGTTGGCGGCAAGGGCCTTCTTGTGGGCGACGATCACCTTGTCGAGCTTGCCCGGAATCGTGTGGGCGAGGCGGCGCTCGAACTCGGCGCGCTTGCGTGGCGACAGCGCCTCGAACCGGGCGAGCCAGTCCTTGTGGGCGAGGTGGCCGGCAGAGCCGAAGGCGCGCCAGCTCTTGAGGATGTCGGGGGCAATCTCGAAGGCCGCGCCGGTGATGCCGAGCTTGGCCTTCGCGGCTGCGAGTTCCTCGGCGCCGAGCGGCTCGCCATGAGCCTTGGAGGTGCCGGCCTTTTTCGGTGCGCCGAAGCCGATCACGGTCTTGCAGGCGATCATGGTCGGCTTGTTCGACTTCTGGGCGCGGCGGATCGCGGCCTCGATCGCGTCGGGGTCATGGCCGTCGACGCGCTCGGAGCGCCAGCCACAGGCCTTGAAACGCGCGACCTGGTCGACCGAGTCGGAGATCGAGAGCGGGCCATCGATCGAGATGCCGTTATCGTCCCAAAGCACGATCAGCTTGTTGAGCTTGTGGTGGCCGGCAAGCGCGATCGCTTCCTGGCTGATGCCTTCCATCAGGTCGCCGTCGGAGGCCAGGACATAGGTCTTGTGGTCGACGACCTTCTTGCCGAACTCGGCGGCGAGCATGCGCTCGGCCATGGCCATGCCGACTGCGGTGGCGAGACCCTGGCCGAGCGGGCCAGTGGTGGTCTCGACGCCGACAGTCATGAAGTTCTCGGGATGCCCCGGGGTCTTCGACTCGAGCTGGCGGAACTTCTTGAGGTCGTCGAGCTCCATGCCCGGCGTGCCCGTGAGATAGAGCAGGGCGTAGAGCAGCATCGAGCCGTGACCGGCCGAGAGAATGAAGCGGTCGCGATCCGGCCAGCGCGGATCGGCGGCGTCATAGTTCATGACGCGGGTAAACAGCACGGTTGCGACGTCGGCTGCACCCATCGGCAGGCCGGGGTGGCCGGACTTCGCCTGCTCGACGCCATCCATTGCCAGGGCGCGAATGGCGTTGGCGAGCTTGTCGTGCTGGGCGCGGTCGATCGTGGTCATGGTGTCATTGGCTCCGGCGGGCGGAAGGGCGCGTCCCGCGTCCGAACCATGCCGGAAGGGCATGAGGGCGACGGTCCGGTAGGCTTTCGGGGCATCGTTTTCGTGCGGGTGCTCGATAGGATGCCCGCTCTCCCGGAGTCAATTCATCAGGGGGCTGCTATCACAGTTGAGAGCTGCGAATATCTGCCCGAAAGCGTTTCCCACTTGCTCATATCCTGCTTTAGGCTCGCGAATCATGGAGCCGGCTTCGAACTGAAAGGGAGGAGACGACCGTGGCGAGCCTGATGCTGGACAATGCGCTTGCGCGACTCGATAGCGCACTCGCGCAACTCGAGGCGGCTGCGCGCCGACGCATCGAGGCGGAGCGCGGACGGGCCAACCTCGAAACCGAGCTGACCTTGATGCAGGATGACAGGGCCCGGCTCGCAGCGGAGCTCGATGGCGCGATCGCGCGCGTCGGCCAGGTCGAAACCGCGGCGGGCGACGTCGAACGCAGGTTGGAGAAGGCGTTGGGCGCGGTGGGTGACGTGATCGCCCGCGCCGAGGCGCGCGAGCACTGAATACGGAGGGCGTGATGCCGCAGGTGAATGTCACGATCGCGGGCAAGGCCTATCGCATGGCCTGCGGCGACGGCGAGGAAGCCCATCTCGAAGGGCTCGCCAATCTCTATGACGGCAAGATCGATGAAATGCGCCAGGCTTTTGGCGAGATCGGCGACATGCGTCTGCATGTGATGGCCGCGCTGATGGTTGCCGACGAGGTGTCGGAGCTCAAGGAACGCGTCGCGACGCTGGAGAACATGCTCGCGGCTGTGCGCGGCGACGCCGGCTCTGCCGATCAGCGCCTGGGCGAGGTCGAGGAGCGCGCCGCCGAAGCGCTGGTCACTGCGGCAGAGCGTATCGAAAGCGTAGCGCGCAGCCTGATCCCAAGCCCAGTCGGCTGAAGCCTCGAGGCACGGCATCGCCTATCCCGATCCGATCGACGGCGTGATCCAGCACGGACTGGTGCGGGCGGCCTGGCAGTGCCCTGCGGGGGCGACGATTGCCCCGAGGCGTTCTCTGGGTGAAACAGCGGCGATGCAGCCCTATGCGATTTTCCTGAGCGGCCCGATCGGCGCCGGCAAGACGACACTCGGCAAGGCGCTGGCCACGGAGCTCGGTGGCGGCTTCATCGACGGTGACGACCATTCGGATCCGGATCTGCCCTGGTATCGCTCAATCCTGCGGACGAGCCGATCCGTGGTCAGGACTGGCCTGACAATCCTCGCGGTTCAGCCAGTTGTCGTGATCGCCTATCCGCTGGGGTGTAGCACCTGGATCTTCTACCGGCGTCATTTCACGGATGCTGGCGTTCGCCCGCTCTTCATCAGCCTGCGCGCCTCCTATGCGGGTATCACATCGGCGGCACGCGGCCGTGCATTCGACGAGGACGAGCATGAGCGCATCCGCGTCATGCTGCATGAAGGTTATGCGGAACGTCCCTTCAGCGATCTGATCATCGACACCGACCTGCTGCCGTTCGAGGCGACGTTGCAGCAGCTCACCCGGGACGTGCGAGAGTTCTTCTCGGCGTGAGCCAGCATCCTGTGCGCCGGCTGCAACTCGCCACTGGCGCTTTGCCGGCGAGCGTCCTACATAGTTCTGGCGGGGCTGCCCGGTGCGTGAGAGTATGTATTCCCGGGCCCATACGATCTCCTCGGGAGCTGTCCCTGACTGGGTCCCTGGACCCAGACATATGGCGCCCACCTACTTAGTAGGTGTCCCGGGATCGAAAACTCCACGGCCAAGGTGGCTCCGCGCTTTCTCCATGCATACTGACCTTCAAACGACGCCGCTCCGCGGCAAGAGCGAGTTGCGGATCGAGGCGCTCGCGCGCCGTGACGCGCTTGAGATCGATGACCGGCTCGAATGGGATCAGGCCATCGTCGCCGGCGTCCTGGCGCTGCCGGCGCTGGCTGGAGGCGGAACCGTCTCGGCCTATTGGCCGATGCGCTCCGAGGCCGACCCCCGCCCGGTTCTGGAAGCCCTGCACGCGCGGGGCGTTCCGCTCTGCCTGCCGGCTATCGTCAATGGCGCGATGATTTTCCGGAGCTGGGCGCCATGGGAGCCGATCGTGCCCGGTGGCTTCGGTACGCTGGTGCCCGAGCCGCAACAGCCGCAGGCAAGGCCGAGCATCCTGCTTGTGCCGCTTGCGGCCTTCGACCGCCGCGGCTACCGCATCGGCTACGGCAAAGGCTATTACGACCGCACGCTCACCGAGCTCGGAGCGGTCACTACGATCGGCCTCGCCTATGGTGCGCAGGAGATCGCGGCTGTTCCCGATGAGCCCCATGACCGCAAGCTCGACTGGATCGTGACCGAGCGCGAAACCATCCGCTGCGGTTGATTCGCGTGCGCGTTCGCGTCAGTGAAGCGCTCCTTCTTCGTTCAGGGTTCCCGTCATGCGTTTTCTTTTCCTCGGCGACGTCGTCGGTCGCCCCGGTCGCATTGCGGTTCAGGAGCGCCTGCCTGGCCTGCGTGAGCGCTGGAAGCTCGACTGTGTCGTGATCAATGGCGAGAACTCGGCCGGTGGCTTCGGCATCACCGAGGCGATCTGCGACGAGTTTCTGGCCGCGGGGGCCGATGCCGTGACGCTCGGCAACCATTCCTGGGACCAGCGCGAGGCGCTGGTCTTCATCGAGCGCCAGCCCGCATTGGTCCGCCCCGCCAATTATCCGCCCGGAACGCCCGGCCGCGGCGCGACCGTGATCGAGGCGCGCAACGGCGCGCGCGTGCTGGTCGTCAATGTGATGGGGCGGCTGTTCATGGATCCGCTCGATGACCCCTTCGCCGCGGTCGAACGCGAACTCGCAGCCTGTCCGCTGCGCGAGGTCGCCGACGCCGTCATCATCGATGTCCATGCCGAGGCGACCAGCGAGAAGCAGGCCATGGCCTATTTCGTCGATGGCCGCGCCAGTCTCGTGGTCGGCACCCATACCCACGCCCCGACCGCCGATACGCGCATCCTGCCTGGCGGCACCGCCTACCAGTCCGATGCCGGCATGTGTGGCGACTATGATTCCGTTCTGGGCATGCACCGGGAGGAGCCGGTTCGCCGCTTCCTGCAGAAGGTGCCGGGCGCGAGGCTGGAGCCTGCGACCGGACCTGGAACACTGTCTGGCGTGGCGGTCGATATCGACGACGCGACGGGGCTGGCCCGGGCGGTCTGGGCCGTCAGGCTGGGGCCGCATCTGAGCGAGGCCACACCGGAGGCCTGGGAGCGGGGCTGATCACCCCACCCTGAACCGTTTAGACGGTGCGGCCCTGACGGGCGAGGTTCTCGAAGGCGGAGGTGAGCGACGAGGCTTGCTTCGCCAGGTTTTCCGCGACGCTCAGGACGTCCGAGACATTGGCGCCGGCTGTCTGCGCCATCTCGCTGACCCCGCTGGCGGCCTGCGCGACTTCCTGCGTTCCGAGCGCGGCCAGGTTGACGCTGCGGGCAATTTCCTGCGTTGCGGCGCGTTGCTCGTCGATCGAGCCCGCGATCGTCACCGTCGTCTGCTCCATCTGCGTGACGAAGGCGACGATGCTCTCGATTGCCGCGACTGCCTCGCGCGTCGCCGCCTGCATCGCCGGCACCTGAGCCGCGATCTCGTCGGTTGCCTGGGCCGTGCGCGCCGAAAGCTGCTTGACCTCATTGGCGACCACGGCAAAGCCGCGCCCGCTTTCGCCGGCACGCGCAGCCTCGATCGTGGCGTTGAGCGCGAGCATGTTGGTCTGGGCGGCGATGGTCTTGATCATCTCGACCACCGCGCCGATGGTTTCGGCCGAATGCGCGAGGCTCTTCACGATGATGTCGGTCTTCATCGCGGCCGCATTGGCGTCATGCGCCATGTTCGCCGCGCGCGAGATTTCGGACGAGACATCGTTCAACGAGATCGAGAGCTCTTCGGCCGCGCTGGCGACGTTCTGGACGTTTGCCGAGGCTTCATCGGAGGCCTGCGCGGCGACGATGGCCTGCGTGCCGGTATCCTGCACGACGTTGCTGACGGCGCGTGCCATGGTCTCGACGCGGGTGGCACCGGTGTTGACCGTGTCGACCACACCGCGAACCGTGACCTCGAAGGCCTCTATCTCGGCGCGGGTGCGCTCGCGGCTTTCACGCTGGACTTCCGCATAGGTCTCGAGCAGCAATTCGAGGTCCAGTTGCACGGCCTTGTTGAGCGCAGCCCTCATGGCAATGCCCCGGACGAAGCGCTTGTGCTGCCAGAAGCCATTCAACTTCTGGAGGCCGTCGCGGTCGACACCAAGCTCGGCGCCGATCGCGTTGGAGACGATCGTGTGGCAGATCGCGACCGCATAGACCGGAACACCGTGACGATAGAAGGCTGCGGCGAGGTTGCGGGCGGAGTGGAGGTAGCCATCCCCGAGTTCGCCCGAGGCCAGCCTGATCCAGTGCGCCAGCCTGAGTTCATGAACCTCGGGGGTTTTCAATGCGCGGCTGGTTTCCGGCCAGGGATCGAATTCGACGTGCAGTTCCTGCAGCAACCCCGGCAGTCTCTCCTTGGCGAAGGCGGATTGCAGGCGCAGAAGGGCGAGATCGTCGGCGCCGATCTGGAACGCGCGGAAGCGCACGTCCTGTTCTGCGATGGCTATGCTGGACACAGATTTCATGAGGTCGGGAGAGCTGCAATCTGGCAGGAGGGACTGATCTGAAGTGACCCTGACCCAGTTCGGCAAAGATTGGCTTAACGCTGCTCTTGCCGCGCTTCTGCCGTGGAAACGCAGTAGGAGCATCGTCATTCAGGGCGGCCCGGCGGCTTGCCTGCCGGCAAAAGCCCCGCTTATAAGGCGCGGATTGCCTCGCCGGGCCCAGTTTGGTCCGCCTTGGCAGGTCCACAGTGACAAAAGAGGCTGACCTCGATGGCCGGGCATTCCCAATTCAAGAACATCATGCACCGCAAGGGCAAGCAGGACGCGGTGCGGTCGAAGCTGTTCTCGCGGCTCGGGCGCGAAATCACCGTCGCGGCCAAGATGGGCATGCCCGACCCCAACATGAATCCGCGCCTGCGCATGGCGGTGCTCGCCGCGCGTGCCGAAAACATGCCGAAGGACAATATCGAGCGCGCCATCAAGAAGGCGGCCGGCAATGAAGGCGAGAACTATGACGAGGTGCGCTACGAGGGCTATGGCCCGGGCGGTGCCGCCGTCATCGTCGAGGCGCTGACCGATAACCGCAATCGCACCGCTTCGGCCGTCCGATCCTACTTCACCAAGGCCGGTGGGGCTCTTGGCGAAAGCAACTCCGTCTCCTTCATGTTCAACCGCGTCGGCGAGGTCACCTACCCGCCGGAGGCCGGCGATGCCGACAAGGTCATGGAAGCGGCGATCGAAGCTGGCGCCGACGACGTCGTCAGCGACGAGAACGGCCACACGATCCTGTGCGGCTTCGATGCGCTGAACGAAGTCTCCAAGGCGCTCGAAGCCTCGCTCGGCGCGCCGGCTTCGGCCAAGCCCGTCTGGCGCCCGACGACGACCGCGCCGCTCGACGAGGAGAAGGCCGCATCGATGATGCGGCTGATGGAGGCGCTCGACAATGACGACGACGTGCAGAACGTCTTCGCGAATTTCGAGATCGCCGACGAGATCATGGCGAAGCTCGGCTCGTAAGCAGCCCTGCCAATCATGGTCGGGCTTGTCCCGGCCACGACGCCTGCTCCTTCATCGCGTGCGGCAAGGCGCGACTACTTGCCTGCGAAGGCGAACGCGGCGGTTCAACGCCCCAGCATGCCATCCCATAGCGGCAGGCTGACCAGCGCGCTGAGGAAGATCACGAGATAGGCGATGCGCCGGAACGTCTCCTCGGAGGCGATCCGGAAGGCATGCGTGCCGACCCAGAGACCGGCGCCGTAGATCGCAAACAACGGCAGCGCCATCGCGAGCGATGCGGCCGTGATGATGCTCTTCAGCCAGAGCAGGACACCGCTGACCACGGTCGACAGGCCGAAATAGGTCTGGAGGTTGGCACGCGCTTTGTGCCGGTCGTTGCGCTGGGCGCCGAGCCAGAATACGGCCAGCGGCATGCCGCCGATACTGGAGAGGCCGTTGAACAGGCCGGACAGCGAACCGACACCCAGCGAGAGCGGGATGCCCGGCTTGCCGTGATAGCGCCAGCCCGAGGCCATCAGCGTCACCGCGGCGAGAACGAGCACGGCGACGATCCAGCGCATCGTCCTCGGCTCCAGCCAGGTCAGCAGCCAGAGCCCGAATGGCAGCGTCAGCGTCGCGGCGATCAGCAAGGGGATGACCTCGCTCCATTCGGCACGCTTGGCCGAGCGGGCGGCGATCGGCAGCGCGAAAGGCAGATCGATCACCCAGATCAGGCCGAGCGCTGCGACGGGGCCGAGCACCAGGCTTGCCAGCGGCATGAAGACCATGGCGAAGCCGAAGCCGGTGAACCCGCGCACCAGTCCGCCGAGCAGCGTCGCGCCGAGAAGGGTGGTTATCCCCGAGAGGGTGAGGCTGGGGAACAGCGCGGAAAGCAGGTCGGTCATCGGTCCAGGGAGGTCAGGCAGTCGGGGCAGCCCACCATCACCCAAGTCCCGGCGGGATCAACTCTTTCCTTGTGATGGCATCGATATGTGCACGTCATCGATGCCATGAGGATCGCGCGCGGTCATGCGCGCCTGATCAACTGCGCGTCCGCGCATGCCCGCCTTGCTCAGCTTGCGGCCACGGGTTCCGGGAATTTCCATTTGCCGTTCAGGATCTCAGCGCGTGGGCGATAGAGGCGAACCGTGTAATTCCAGCCCTTCATGATCGGCAGGCAGTTCGGGATCTTGCCGTCGCAGCCGCTGAACTGGATCGAGATCGAGCCGTCGCCATTCTTCCTAGCGGTGATGTTGTTCAATGAGTAGGCGCCGTAAGGATTCTTTTCGTAGTAGCCCTCGGCATTGTAGAGGCTCACCGACCAGAAGCCGTTGACCGGCACATCCTTGACGTTGAGCTTGTAGACGGTGGTTCCGTCATTCCTCGCCGGCGTGACGTTGAGATAAGTGGCGTCCTTGTCGGGGTTGCCGCCCCAGCCTGTCGCGGTCCCGATCAGGTGCCGAATGGGATCGACTTCCTTCTTCGTGCCGAAGGCCTTCTTGAAATCGGGTATCGTCGAGCCCAGCACCAGTAATGCGTCACGGACTTTCTTCTGGCTGGCCTGATCCCAGTTCGGCACGTCGAACTTACCCGCGCGCTTCTGGCTGACCTTGATGGCATCCTGCAGGGCGTGAACCTGCTGCAGGTCCTTTGGATCCACAGGGTCGACCAGGGTGCGGATGGCAACCGCCGCATAGCGCGTGCCGACCCTTTGCCTGTCGAGGGTGTAGGAGCCGGCGCCATAGGCCACCATCGGGGTATAGTGGTCCTCGTTGATCACCTGCATCGACATGAAGCGCTTGCCTGCCGTCGRCAGCGTGATCGTGACCGGGCCTGCGTCGAGATCGAAGACGGCCGCCGAATAGAGCGTATCGCGGTTGAGGCGGATAACGGTCTGGTTGTCGATCGCGGCCGGCTCACGCCGGTGCACGAATTTACCGAGGCTGCCGTCCTTGACCATGTTGCTCATGTAGAGGTCCGATTCGGCGCGGATGAAATTGTCCACTCCGACTGGGGCTGCAGGATCCGACGGCGCCTGCGCGACCGCGCCGCCCGTAACCGCCAGCGTAGCGGCAAACGCGTAAATCGTGAGCTTGGTGTGCATCTCGGCCCTCTGGGTCAGTTCTGTGGCTGCAGCGGTGGGGATTTCCATTTGCCGTTCAGCGCCGCCGGCTTCGGCCAGTACAGCCGCGTGACCGCGAAGAACGGCCCCGTCGGCGCGGGCAGCCAGTTGGCTTCGCGCTCCTTGCCGGGGGACTCGTTTTGCACATGGACCGTGATCCCGCCATCCGCATCGCGCTTCAGGCCCGGCAGCATCGGCGAATTGATCAGGTAACGGTTGATCGGGTTGGCATAGAGCAGGCTCGCCGGCAGCTCGTACATGGTCAGCGACCAGAAGGCGTTGACCGGTGGCAACTGCCCCGGTGCAAAGCGCAGGGTGTAGCGCTTCGCCCCGTTCAGCGTCTGCTTGGCGGAGTCGATGAAATAGGCGGGATAGAGCGCCTCCTGCTTCGCATTGCCGTAGATGCCGAGGACAGCGCTTGCCATTCGCAGCATGTAATTGTTCTTCAGGAAGGCTCGCGTACCAAACCCGTCCGCACTCGAACTCTTGCCGGTATCGACCTCTGTTTCCTTGTACAGTTTGAATGCGGCCCAGCCATCGGCCATGCCGTCCTGCAGGGCCTGGCGTAGTTCAGGCGAGAGCGCATTCGCGTCGAAGCTCTTTCCGCCGCCGACGCCGATCTTCGAGAAACGCGCCATCAGCGCCCTTTCGGACGGATGCGTCGGGGCAAATTGCAGAACGAAATTCAGGACGTTGAAGGTCTCGAGCGAGCTGCGCTCCTGCTCGGGCGTCAGCGGCTTGATGAAATCGACCGTCGGCGCCGGTGCTGGTGCTGGCCTTCCCAGAAACTGYGAGAGGGGCTGGACCTTGTAGCCGGCCTGGACCGCCTTGACCTTGTCGATGTCCCCGGGGTCGAGGAGCTGGGTTCGGTACAGCACGAAGGCGAAATCGGTCTCGGAGCGGATCACCTGCTTGATGCCGGCCGGCTTCTCGCCCCTCCATTTCGGACCCGCCAGCAGATAGCTACCAGCGCCGTTCCCGGTGGCGCGGCTGCCGACATAGGCGAAATCGAAGGTGTACTGGTCGATGAACTGAAGGGAGTAATAGCGGCCCTTCTCGACCGCGGGCACCGTGAAGACGAGCGGCTCGGCGCGCAGGTCGGCACCGACATAGGAATAGGGCGTGTCCGAGTTGGGCGTCTGGATCGCCTTGTCGTCGGGCGTATAGACCCGCGCGTTGTTGACGAGCGTGTTCCAGGGAGCCTTGAACTCCGGGCTGTAGCGATCGACGAAATAGGAATGCTGAATGCGGTAATTGTCGACGAGCGGGAAGCCATAGATCGTGGCTTCCTTGGCGATGGCGCGAGCTTCGGCGGGGGTAGGAGCTTGTGCGTGCGCCGTGAGTGCCAGCGGCGGCAGCAACAGGGCAAGCGATGCGGCGAGAGAGACGAAGAGCGACGTTCTCATGGCGTATTCCCCTGGATTCCTGCGCTGAAATCTTCTCGATAACGAAAAACGTCCGGATTTCTCGCGGAATGACCGCGATCGACGAAGCATAGGGGCAAGCCGCGCGCAGCGTATAGAGGCCACGCCATGCTGTGCCGCATGCCCTGGCATTCCGGCAGCGCTCCTCAGTGGAACCTCGGTAATGGAGTACAAACCGTGTCCAGACTAGTGTGCGGACATGGCACAAGCGATTCGGATTCTCGGCCTTGATCCCGGTCTCAGGAAGACCGGCTGGGGCATCATCACCAGCGAGGGCACCAAGCTCTCCTTCGTTGCCTGTGGCTGCGTCGAAAGCGACGGAGCGAGCCCGCTTTCGGAGCGGTTGAGACAACTTCATGACGGTATCGCGCGGGTGATCGGCTCGTTCGACCCCGACGAGGTCGCGGTCGAGGAGACGTTCGTGAACCGCGATCCGCAATCGGCGCTGAAGCTCGGCCAGGCGCGCGGCATCGCGCTGGTGGTGCCGGCGATCGCCGGCCTCAGCGTTGCCGAATACGCGGCCAATCTCGTCAAGAAGACGGTGGTCGGTGTCGGCCATGCCGACAAGAAGCAGGTCCAGGCGATGATCCGGGTGCTGCTTCCGAAGGCCGAGACAAAGTCGGCGGATGCGGCGGACGCGCTCGCGGTGGCGATCTGCCATTCGCAGCATCGCGGCATGAGGGCGCTGGTCGCGCAGATGCGCGCGGCCTCGTGAGGCGCTACAGCTTGGACATGCACATGCGACGGAGCCTCTGATGATCGGCAAGCTCAAGGGGCTGATCGATTCCTATGGCGAGGATTTCGTGATCCTCGACGTGCAGGGTGTCGGCTATGTCGTGCAATGCTCGTCGCGCACCCTGCAGCGCTTGCCAAAACCCGGCGAGGCAGCGGCGCTGGCAATCGAGACCCATGTCCGCGAGGACGCGATCCGTCTCTATGGCTTCCTGTCCGACGTCGAACGCGACTGGTTCCGGCTGATGCAGGTAGTACAGGGCGTCGGCGCCAAGGTGGCGCTCGCCATTCTCTCGACGCTGGAGCCCGGCGCGCTGGCGACGGCAATCGCGACCAACGACAAGGCGGCCGTGGCGCGTTCCCCCGGGGTCGGTCCAAAGCTGGCGCAGCGGCTCTGCGCCGAGCTCAAGGACAAGGCGCCCGCCTTCGGCCATATCGATCCCGGCGTGGTGCAGCTCGCGGGCGCACTGGAGGACAGGAAACTACCGCAAGCGGTGGCGGACGCGATCTCTGCCCTGTCCAATCTCGGCTATCCGCAGGCCCAGGCCGTGGCGGCGGTGGCCGCGGCCTCGAAAGCGGCCGGCGAGGGGGCCGGGACGGCACAGCTGATCAAGCTGGGTCTCAAGGAACTGGCGAAGTGAGCAATGCCGACGCCCTGATCGTCCGCGCCGTCGAGGATAAGAGCGAGCTGCTGCAACTGATGCTGGCGGTCTGGGGCTCGCATAAGATGATGATCGACCTGCACACCTACGACGTCGCTGAGATCGATGCGCTCGGCCTGTTCACGGCTACGGGGCAGACGGCGGCGCTGGCAAGCTGGACGCGACACGACGAGACCGCCTATCTCTGCGCCCTGCATTCGCTGCGGCCGGGAGAGGGCGTGGCAGTCCAGATGCTCGCTGCGGTCAAGGCCGCTGCCCGGGCCGCAGGTGCCAAGAAGCTCAAGGCGATGCTGACCAATGACAACATGCCCGGGCTGACCTTCTATCAGCGCCAGGGCTTTCGCCTGTCCGGCCTCTATCCCGAGGCGATCGATCATTATCGCTCCGTGATTCCGACGATTATCAAGACCGGCTACAGGGACATCCCGGTGCATGACGCGCTGGAGCTGGAGATTGAACTGTGAGTGAACCCCGCCGCCTCGTGACGGCCGACCGTCGCGACGACGACAGCGAAACCTCGCTGCGGCCGCTGTCGCTGTCCGATTTCACCGGCCAGGCGGCGGCGCGCGCCAATCTCCAGGTCTTCATCAATGCGGCGCGCGCGCGCGGTGATGCGCTCGACCATGTGCTCTTCGTCGGCCCGCCGGGCCTCGGCAAGACGACGCTGGCGCAGATCGTGGCGCGTGAACTCGGCGTCAATTTCCGCTCGACCTCGGGGCCGGTCATTGCCAAGGCCGGCGACCTCGCGGCGCAACTGACCAATCTCGAAGAGCGCGACGTGCTCTTCATCGACGAGATTCACCGGCTCAACCCGGCGGTCGAGGAAATCCTTTATCCGGCGATGGAGGATTACCAACTCGACCTGATCATCGGGGAGGGCCCGGCGGCGCGCTCGGTCAAGATCGACCTGCCCAAGTTCACGCTGGTCGGCGCGACCACGCGCGCCGGCTTGCTCACGACGCCGCTGCGCGACCGTTTCGGCATTCCGATCCGCCTGCAATTCTACACGGTCGAGGAATTGCAGGGCATCGTCTCGCGCGGCGCTCGCGTGCTCGGCATCGGCATGTCGGATGACGGTGCCAACGAGGTCGCCCGCCGGTCCCGCGGGACACCGCGCATCGCCGGCCGGCTGCTCCGGCGCGTGCGGGACTTCGCCATCGTCGACGGCGATCCGGTGATCACGCGCTCGGTCGCCGACAAGGCGCTGCACCTRCTCGATGTGGACGGCATCGGCCTCGATCAGATGGACCGGCGCTATCTCACCACCGTCGCGATCAATTTCGGCGGCGGCCCGGTCGGGATCGAGACCATCGCCGCCTCGCTCTCCGAGCCGCGCGATGCGATCGAGGAAATCATCGAGCCGTTCCTGCTGCAGCAGGGCTTCATCCAGCGCACGCCGCGCGGGCGCCTGCTGACGCCGCATGCCTTCCGGCATCTCGGCATGCCGGAGCCGAACCGCGAGGCCGCGCAATTCGGGTTGTTCGGGGACGAGGCCGAGGACGAGTGATGCTGAAAATACTCCGGAACCTTTTGATCGCCGTCTTCGTCACGTTGACTGCGGGGCTCGCCGCGCAATGGGCTGCGGCGGCCGAGTCCACGCCCGAAGCGACGGTCAAACAGGCTTATGCCGCGACAATCCGTAGCCTTGCCGGCTCCGGCCCCAAAGCCCCGCCACCGGCATGGCGACCGCCGCATCGCGACAGGCTCTTGAGCAAAGGCCTCGCCGCGCTCTTCGCCCGCGACGATCTCTATCAGGATGAGAGCGGCGAGATGGGCAATGTCGGTGCAGATCCCTTCCTCAACGGTCAGGACGGCGAGGTGAAGAATGTGCGTGTTGCGGTGACAGGGAAGCCGGCGGCCGGGCAGGCGCTTGTCACAGCCAGCTTCCAGAACCTCGGAAAGACGGTGACGGTGCCGTTCCGGATGATCTGGGAAGCCGGCGCCTGGCGTATCGACGATATCGGCGATGGGAGCGACGGCATCCGGGAGGCGCTGTCGCAACCGTATGAGTGCGGCTCCTTCATGAAGAAGCCCTGCACGCGCTGAGGCCCGCTGCTATCGCGCGAATTTCGACCGGTGCATCGCCGAGCGTTGGCCCGCATGGTCGAGCGCGCCGGATTTCCCTGCCTTGCTGCTTGGGACGGACTTCATGCCTTTACCGGCGTGCCGGCTCGCAGGCTGCGTCTTGGCGGCCTCCTGGCGCTGCTTCAGCGCCAGCGCCTTGCGGGCAAGGCTGCGCTGGCTCGGAGTGTGCAGCTTCTCCGTGCGGCGCGTCCGCTCGGCACCGACCCGCTTCAGCGCCGAGGTCAGCATGTCGGCCTTCGCCTTGGTGCCGCTGTTGTCGGAGGCAGGGCGCGCGCCCTGCGGCTCGGATTTGCGGCGCATCTCGCGCCGCTGCTGGCGGGCGATCGAGCGAGCCCGGTCGCGGCGTTCGCGCAACTGGACCGAAAGCTCCTTCAACTCGGCATCGGTCGCGCCGCCGATGGTTCGGCGCTGGGTCCGGGTAAAGAGCTCGTATTCCGACTTGTCGAGAAGACGCTGGATTGCCTTGGTCGATTGGGCCATGCCGTTTCTCCTTGCTAGGCTGTCGGTGAAGCAACCTTAGCGAGGGCGCGAGGTTCCGGGTAGCGTCGCGTCGATCATGCACGTGCGCGGTTGTTCCGGCTGCCATGCCCGGTCTAAAGGTCGGGAAACGTTATCACGGAAATCCCGCAGCGACATGAGCGCCGTCCACCAGCTTCCCGTCCGGGTCTATTATGAAGACACCGATTTCTCCGGCGTCGTCTATCACGCCTCCTATCTGCGTTTCATGGAGCGCGGCCGGACCGAGTTGATCCGCGCGCTCGGCGTTGAACAGCGCGAGCTGTTCGACGGGGGCGCGGCGTTGGGGTTCGCGGTGCGCCGCATGACGATCGATTTCCTCAAGCCCGCCGTGATGGACGACATGCTGACCGTTGAGACCGTTGCGACGGCTGCACGCGGCGCGACGATGGATATTGCCCAGCGCGTGCTGCGTGGCGAGGAGGTGCTGATCACCGCCGAGGTCAAGGTCGCCTGCGTCGGCGGCGGTCGGGCTCGGCGTATTCCCGACACACTGCGCCACCGGCTGGGGCTCGAGGCATGATGGGCGGCGAACACCGTCGACGCCATTCGCCTGCTATGTTAGCGCTCCTTACATGATCGGACGGCGGCCGGATTCGGAGCGACGCGGCTATCACCACGGCAACCTCAAGGAGGAGCTGGTGAAGGCGGCGCTCGAGTTGATCACAGAGAAGGGGGCGAACGGCTTCACCGTTGCCGAAGCCGCACGGCTGGCGGGGGTCAGCCCGACGGCGCCCTATCGGCATTATCGCGACAAGGTCGAACTGATGGCCGATGTCGCCACGCGGGGCTTCCAGGCCTTCGAGGCGGCACAGTCGCGCGCCTGGAACGAGGGCAGACCCAATGCATGGACTGCCTTCCAGCAGTTGGGACAGACCTATATCGCCTTTGCTCATGAGCAGCCGGCCTATTATTCCGCAATGTTCGAGGCTGGCGTACCGCTCGATGCCAGCCCGGAATTGCGTCTCGCGGCGGATCGTTCCTTCCAGATGCTGCGCGCGGCCTGTGAGGCCCTGATCGCGACCCTTCCGGCGGGGCGCCGGCCGCCGGCGCTGATGATGGCGCTGCATGTCTGGGCGATGTCGCATGGCGTGGCAGCCTTGTTCGGGCGGGCCGATGCGGGCCGTCGCTCGTTGCCGATGTCGGCGGCCGAACTGCTGGAAGCCAATATGCTGATCTATCTGCAAGGGCTCGGCCTCTCGGCGCCAGCGAATTGAAACCGGCCTCCGCCGCTTGACAGGGATCGGGGGCGTTCCCATAATGTGTATGTGACTAACATACACACTCACTGATATCGCGAGGGATCGATGCCGATCGTTGCGAGGCTTGATGAATATGGAAGAGGGGCCTGGTTCGCCTTTGCGGTACTGGGCTTCATCGTGTGGTGGCCGCTTGGTCTTGCGACCCTGGCCTTCATGTGGGGGAGTGGACGCATGTCTTGCGGATATGCCGGTGGAAACCGGTTCGAGCACCGGATGAGCCGTCTTCAGGAGAAGATGGATCGCATGCGGGAACGCATGGGTGAACGCGGCGGCCCTGGCGGCGGCTGGGGTCGATGGGGCGGTCCGCCGTCCAGCGGCAACCATGCCTTCGACGAGTACCGCGCAGAAACCCTGCGCAGGCTCGAGGACGAGCAGCGCGAGTTCCAGGACTTCCTGGGGCGTCTGCGCATGGCCAAGGGCCCCGCCTCGGCAACGCGGCGGGCCATTTTGCTTTGAGGAGACTCCGCGCGCAGGGGGGCTCAGCGCATCCGCTCGCGCCGCCCCAGAGCCTGCAGCAGCGGCGCGCCGTTCGATTCGTTTCGCTGTCAACCCGGCATTAACCTTGCTGGGTGCTTAACTCGACCAGCACGAGTCGCTGATGAAGAAAACCCCGGATGCGCCCATCTTTCGCCGGATTCAAAGGCAATTGACAGGAACGGCATGTTCCCCAGTTCGCAAATTCGGTGGTGGCGCGAGGTATTCGTGGCCTCGGTCATCGATTTGGTCGGCGGGAGATTGGATCAGCAGCGCTCGATCGCGCTGACCGTCTGAAAGGATGACAGAATGAACCCCGCCGAGGTTGCGCAGGCTGCGCCACAGATCGACATGTCGTTCTGGACGTTGTTCTGGCACGCCCATATCGTCGTCAAGCTGGTCATGATGGGCCTGCTCGGCGCCTCTGTGTGGTGCTGGTCGATCATCATCGACAAGACGCTGCTCTATCGCCGCACCCGCCGCGATATGGATGCCTTCGAGGAGGTGTTCTGGTCCGGTCGGTCGCTGGAAGAGTTGTATCGCGATCTGGCGAGCAAGCCGGTCAATGATATGGCGGCGGTCTTCGTCGCGGCGATGCGGGAGTGGAAGCGCTCCTTCGAGAATGGCGGCCGCTCCGTCGCCAGCCTTTCGGCACGTATCGACAAGGTTCTCGACGTTACCATTCAGCGCGAAACCGAGCGGCTGGAATCGAAGCTGCTCGTGCTCTCGACCATTGCCTCGGCCGCTCCCTTCATCGGCCTGTTCGGCACGGTCTGGGGCATCATGAATTCCTTCACCGCCATTGCGGTCTCCAAGAATTCCTCCCTTGCCGTGGTGGCGCCCGGTATCGCCGAGGCGCTCTTCGCCACCGCGATCGGCCTGTTTGCCGCGATTCCGGCGCTGATGGCCTATAACAAGCTGCAGGCCGAAGTGGCCAAGGCCCAGAACCGCCTCGAAGCCTTTGCCGACGAGTTCTCCGCGATCCTGTCGCGGCAGATCGACGAGCGGCTGGCGGCGTAGGGGGCTGCACGATGGGCATGTCAGCAGCGACCGGCGCCAAGGCCGGAGGCAGGCGGGGCCGGCGTGGCCGCCGCCACAGCGCGATCGCCGAGATCAACATGACGCCGTTCATCGACGTCATGCTGGTGTTGCTGATCATCTTCATGGTGGCCGCGCCCCTGATCGCGACCGGCGTTCCGCTCGATCTGCCGCAGACCGGGGCGAAGCCGATCAATGTCGACCAGAAGCCGATCACCATTGCCATCGACAGCAAGGGCCAGATCTTCCTCCAGGACCAGCCGACGCTGGAGCCCGACCTGGTGACGAAGCTGCATGGCCTCGCCAAGCAGGGCTTCGACGAGCGCATCTATGTGCGCGGCGACCGTCAGGTCGATTACGGGCGCGTCGCATCGGTGATGTCGACGATCACGTCGGCCGGGTTCAAGCGTGTGGCACTCGTCACCGAGCCCGCAACGCGCTGACGACGTGAAGGCGAGGTATTTCCAGCCGTGAAGCTCTCCACCTCCGAACCGGGAATCGCGCTCTCCGCTCTCGGCCACGTGACGTTTCTCGTCGCGGGGCTGCTGGCGTTCTCGTCGCCGAATCCCCTGCCGGAGAACGAAGAGGCGATCGCCGTCGAGATGGTCGATCCGAGTGCACTGAATCAGGTCACGCGTGGCGAACGCAAGGCTGAGAAGGTGCAGGAACAGCCGGTCCAGCGCGCCGAGCGCCAGTCGGAGACGGTCGAGCGCAAGGAAGCCGGTGAGGCCAAGCAGGACACCCCTGCGCCACCGACGCGGCCCGCTGAATTGAAGACCGCGGACGACAACGCTTCGGCGCCAATGCCGCCAGCCCGCCCTGCGCTGCAGCCCCCGAAGCCGGAGCCCAAGCCGCCGGAGCCGGCGAAGCAGCCGCCGCAGAAGGCAGAGGCTGCGGCTGAGCCAAAGCCGGATCTGCGCCGCGAGGAGCTCGCCAAGCTCGCCGAGGAAGCTGAACTGGCCTCCAAGGCGAAGCAGGCCGAGGAGGATGCCAAGGCCGCTGCCAAGGCGAAGGCCGAAGCCGAGGCGCAGGCCAGGGCCGACGCTGCTGCCAAGGCCAAGGCGGAAGCGCAGGTCAAGGCGGCCGCTGCCGAGGCGGCCAAGGAAAAGGCTGAGGCGGAAGCCAGGGCGAAGGCCGAAGCGGAGGCCAAGGCCAAGATCGCCGCCGCCGCCAAGGCAAAGGCCGAAGCCGAGGCCAAGGCCAAGCGTGAGGCGGAGATCGCCAAGAACTTCAACCCGACCGATATCGCCAAGCTTCTGCAATCGAAGGAGCCGGCTCAGTCCTCAGGCTCGTCCGCGCCGCAGGTGAACCGCACCGCGTCGCTCGGCACCGAGCGCGGCTCGTCGCAAAAGCTCAGCCCTTCGTTGCGCGCGCAGCTTGTCGGGATCATTCAGGACCAGCTCCTGAAATGCTGGAACGTGCCGATCGGGCTCGCGAATGCGAAGGGCGCAGTCGTGCCTTCGGTGCGGATGAAGCTGAATACCGACGGCTCGCTCGCGGGCCAGCCGGGCGTGATCAACACCTCGTCCGATCCGCTGTTCCGGGTCGCGGCCGATTCGGCCCTGACGGCGACACGCCGTTGCGCGCCCCTGCGCATTCCTGCTCAATTTGCCGCTTACTATGACGACTGGCGTGATGTCGTCGTCAATTTCGACGCTAGGGACGTGCTGTGACCCCCATGTTTCGCAACTCCATGATCAAGGGCGCCGGTCAGACCCGTTCCGGGCTGACGCGCCGCCACGCGCTGACCCTTGCCGGATCGGCCATGTCCTTGCCGCTGCTGGTGCCGGCGGCTGCGCGCGCGGAACTGGTGATCGACCTGCGCAAGGGTACTTTCCAGCCCATGCCGATCGCGATCGCCGATTTCGGCGGCGAGGCCGGCGTGATGGTGTCCGGCGTGATCACCAACAATCTCAAGCGTTCCGGCTATTTCCAGCCGATCGACAAGTCGCGCCACCCCGACAAGAACCCGGCCTTCGATGCGGTACCGCAGTTCGAGGCCTGGAAGGCCGCCGGCGTGCAGGGGCTGGTGACGGGCCGCGTCTCGCGCGACGGTGGCCGGCTTCGTGCGGAATTCCGGCTCTGGGACGTCGTCACCGGTGAGCAGATCGACGGGCAGCAATATTTCACCGACCCGAACAACAGCCGGCGGGTCGGCCATATCATCTCGGACGCGATCTTCACGAAGGTCACGGGCGTCGGCGGCTTCTTCGATACCCGCGTCGTCTTCGTCGACGAATCCGGGACGAAGGAAAACCGGCGCAAGCGGCTCGCCATCATGGATCAGGACGGCGCCAATGTCCGCTACCTGACCAATGGCGAGGTCTCGGTCGTGACCCCGCGCTACTCGCCTGTGGCGCAGGAAGTCGCCTATATGGCACAGCGCACCGGCGAGCAGCCGCGCGTGCATGTGCTGAATATCGAAACCGGACAGCGTCAGGTCGTCGGGAATTTCCCCGACATGACCTCGAGCCCGCGCTTCTCGCCGAATGGCGCGAAGATCGCGCTCAGCCTGCAGCAGGGCGGCAACGCAAATCTCTACATGATCGATATCGGCTCGCGCACGACGACGCGGCTGACTTCGACGGGCGCAATCGACACCTCGCCCTCCTTCTCGCCTGACGGCACCCAGATGGTGTTCGAGAGCGACCGCGGCGGTTCGCAGCAGCTTTATGTGATGGCGCTCGGCGGCGGGGAGGGCAAACGCATCTCCTTCGGCCAGGGCTCCTATTCGCAGCCGTCATGGTCGCCGCGCGGCGACCTGATCGCCTTCACGCGCCAGGGTGGTGGCGGCTTCGCCATCGGCGTGATGCGGCCGGACGGCTCGGGCGAGCGTATCCTGACCGAAGGCTTCCACAACGAAGCACCGAACTGGGCGCCGAACGGTCAGTACATCATGTTCTTCCGTGATCCAGGCGGGCAATCCGGCGGCAAGCTCTACATGGTCGATATCACGGGCCGGGTCGAAGTGCCGGTGCCGACACCGGCTTTCGCCTCGGATCCGAGCTGGTCTCCGCTGCTGACGACGGCGCGCTGAGGCGGCAATCTGTTGCTGTCGCGCAACAGCTCGGAGAATGCTGCATTTCGCTGCAATTGGTTAACCATACGCCGCAATGCCGCCACTTCGCCTTGATTTGGCAAGGTCTCGTTTAGGTTGACACATCATTGATGTGTCTGAGTTTCAGACTTTCTGATTGCGGAACCTAGACCCGCCTGGAGAATCAACATGCTGCTTGCCTCGCTCGCCAGCCCGCGCACTGCCCGTTTCGCCGCCGCCATCGCCGCCACGCTCGCACTGGGCGCCTGCGCCAAGGACCAGAACGCCGAAGCCGGCTTTGGAGCCGGCGGCGCGGCCACCCCGGGCAGCGCCCAGGACTTCGTCGTGAATGTCGGTGACCGCGTCTTCTTCGAGACCGACTCGACCGACCTGACGCCGACGGCCGTTTCGACCCTCGACAAGCAGTCCTCCTGGCTGCAGCGCTACCCGCGCTACACATTCACCGTCGAGGGCCATGCCGACGAGCGCGGCACCCGCGAATACAACTATTCGCTTGGCGCTCGCCGCGCCCAGACGGTGCGCGACTATCTGACCTCGCGCGGCATCCAGGCCAATCGGATGCGTACGATCTCCTACGGCAAGGAGCGCCCGGTGGCAGTCTGCAACGACATTTCCTGCTGGTCGCAGAATCGCCGTTCCGTGACCGTGCTCGATGGCGCCGGCGGCGTCTGAGCATCCGGCTTTCTGAAATCTATCGAGGCCGGCACTTTCCCTGCGGAAGTGCCGGCCTTTTCATATTTTGGCCGCGGTGACAGCGTGTGATAACCCGTCACTTGAGAGAAACAGTCCGGTCTTCATGATGGTTCGAGAATTTGCCTTTCTACCCAGCCGGGCGCGACTGCTGGCTGCTGTCGCCTTCGGGGCCATTGCATGGGCTGCGTTGCCGGCTGCAGCGCAGGATGCAGCCGAGCTGACCGTGCGCACCGGGCGACTGGAAAACCAGGTCCGAGCGCTGTCTGGCCAGATCGAGCAGTTGCAGTTCGAGAACCGCCGGCTCACCGAGCAGCTCCGCAAGTTCCAGGAGGATGTCGATTTCCGCCTGAACGAGCGCGGCGGCAGCGGTGGCGTTCGCCCGAGTGGCGCCGCGCCAGGGCCGGTTGCCCAGCCGCCGGCGACGCAGCCGGGTCGTCCGCGTCGGAATGATGCCTTCGACCCCTCAACGCACCCGGGTGGCTCGGGGGCGCCGCGTCAGCTCGGCAGCATGGAAGGCATTATCGAGGACGAATTCGCCGGGGCGGGCGGTGGTGGCCAGGGACCGCTCGACCTTCAGGGCGTCGGCCGACAGGTCCCGCAGGGTGCGCTGCCGCAGGGCGGACCGCGTGGCGGACCGAGCGTCGCGGCGACGGGCGCGGCGCCGAGCCCCAAGGACAGCTATGACACGGCCTATTCCTATGTCCTGCGCAAGGAATACGAGCAGGCCGAAATGGGCTTTCGTCAGTTCCTGCAGAGCTATCCGCGCGATCGGCTCGCCGCCGACGCCACCTTCTGGCTCGGCGAGAGCTATTTCCAGCGCCAGCGCTATCGCGAGGCTGCCGAGCAATTCCTCAAGATCTCGCGTGACTATCCGCGCGCCGGCAAGGGCGCCGACAGCCTGCTCAAGCTCGGCATGTCGCTGAATGGGCTTGGCGCGCGCGACCAGGCCTGCGCAACCTATGCCAAGGTCGGCGTCGACTATCCTTCCGCTTCCAATGCCGTGCGGCAGGGTGTCGAGCGCGAACGGCGCCGCGCTCGCTGCGCTTGAGCGCGCTGGCTTCCAGCGATCCTGAGCATCTTCCGGTTTCAGCCGGCGAGGCGGCTGCGCTCTTCGCCGGGCTCGCGGGTGAAACGCGCCTGCTGATTGCGGTCTCGGGCGGCCCAGATTCCGTTGCCCTGCTTTCCCTGTTGCACGATTGGTCGCAGCAGCCCGCTAGGCCCGCGCTTCATGCCGCGACGGTCGATCACGGCCTGCGCGAGACGTCCTCGAGCGAAGCTGAAGCCGTCGGCGCGCTCTGCTCCGGGCTGAGGGTTCCCCATGTGATCCTGCGTTGGGCAGGGCCGAAACCTGCGACGGGCATCCAGCAGCGGGCACGAGAGGCGCGCTATGCCCTGCTGGCGGCACATGCGGAGGCTCTCGGTGGTGCAGTGCTGGTCACGGCGCACACGCTCGACGACCAGGCCGAGACGCTGCTGATGCGGATGGCGCGCGGTTCCGGGCCGAGCGGGCTCGCCGGTATGCGGGCCGGGGTGCGCAAGGGTGGCACGGTGCTGGCACGTCCGCTGCTTGCCGTACCGAAAGCGCGTCTCATCGCGACCGCTGAGGCGAGGGGGCTTTCCTACATTCGTGACCCGAGCAATGCCGATCCGCGGTTCGAGCGCGCGCGTTGGCGGATCCTGATGCCGATGCTGGCCGACGAGGGGCTCACAGCCGAACGTCTGGCGGTCCTGGCTGCGAGGCTGGCGCGCATGGATGCGGCGATAGAGCACCACGTCGCCCTTCTGCTGCCGTCGCTCATATTCGCAGGGGAGGGGACCGGGGTGACGCGGCTGCGCTTCGGCGCGTTGGTCGATCTTCCCGAGGAAATTGCCCTGCGGGTTATGGCCGAGGCGCTCGCCCTGGTGCCTGGATCGAATGCAGAACTATCGCGGCTCGAGCGGCTGGAAGGCTGCGTGTTCACGCTTCTGGAGGCGGCACGGCGGGGCACGGCCATGACGCGGACACTATCGGGGTGTGTACT